>CAZHIV010000252.1:0-11972 GCA_964532675.1 uncultured Planctomycetaceae bacterium | reverse complement strand
CCGCGGGTCGTCGGCGTGCATCGGCGTGTGGACGGCGTTGAACGCGAGATACAGAAAGAACGGGCGCTCCGCGTGACGCTCGATAAAGTCCACGGCCTCGCGGCCGAAGGCATCGGTGAGATAATCGGATTCTTCTACAGGCTCGGTGCCGCGGAGAATGGCCGTGCCCTGACCCGGAAAATAGGAATGGGCCCCGCCGAGAAAGCCGAAGAACTCGTCGAAGCCACGCTGCTGGGGATGAAACTGGTCCGCCGTACCCAGGTGCCACTTTCCCACCAGGCCGGTGGCATAGCCGGCCGATTTCAGTCGATCGGCGATTGTCGTCTCCGACAGCGGCAGCCCTTTATCCGCGTTACTTTCATCTGACTGGCGTTGCAGTTTGCGACCGCCGCGCCGTCGTCCGCCGCCCGGATTGAACTCGTGGCCGAAGCGCGTCTGGTAGCGGCCGGTCAAGAGTCCGGCCCGCGTCGGCGAGCAATACGGCCCGGAGACGTAGCCGTTCGTGAAGCGCACCCCCTCGGCCGCGAGGGAATCGATGTGCGGCGTGGGGATGTCCTGGCAGCCGTGCACGCCAATGTCGGCATAGCCCATGTCGTCGCCCACGATGACGACAATGTTGGGGCGCGCCGGGCCATCCGAATCGTCGGCCGACGCCGGGGCCGTAAAGAGCGAGACGAAGCTGAATGCCCCAATGCAAAATCGAACGGCAAAGTTCTTCATCGTCCGCCTCGGGATGTATTGGCCCAGTTAGTCGTAATGCTAACCTAGTCGCCCGGGGAGCGCTGTCAAGTGTCGCCAGGTCATTCGCGATCCAGAGCGGACGTGAGTTGTTCCAGAAGCGGCCGCTGGCTGGTGAGCATTTTTTCGTTTGCCGCGTCGAGCGAAAACCACTCGGCCCGATCGACTTCCGGGAACGCGGTCAGTTTCCCCGTGCCGCGCGGCCACTCGAGCGAGAAGGTGTTGCTCTCGATCCGCCCGGCGTCGAAATCGGCTTCCACGAGCCAGGCGTGAACGATCTTCCCACCGCGCTGGCGGACGGGCTCCAGTGGCACGAAGGGGCCGTCTATGCTCAGCCCGGTCTCTTCATGCAGCTCGCGGCGGGCGACGTCGAGCGGATCGTCGCCGGCCGTGAACTCGCCCTTGGGAATCGACCAGGCGCCGAGATCCTTATTCTGCCAGAAGGGACCGCCCGGGTGGACGAGGAACACTTCGACATCGTTGCCACGCCGCCGGTAGATCAGTAGTCCCGCGCTTTGCTTGGGCATGGTATATCGCGGCCGAGTGTCAATTTGAAGGGAACGCCCTCCGCAGCGCTCCGTGGAGGCACCACCGACCGTTCGCCGCCGCCGGAACGGCACGGAGGCCGTTCCCTACAGGACCCGGTTCCTAGCCGTCGGATTTCAAGAACACGGCCCCCAGGGGCGGCAGCGTGAGCGTAAGCGAGTGCATCCGGCCGAAACAGGGGATGGGCGTGGCCTCGACGCCGCCCAGATTTCCGTGGCCGCTGCCGCCGTGCTCGGTGGCGTCGCTGTTGAGGAGCTCCCGCCAATAGCCGCCGCGCGGCGCGCCGATGCGATAGTTGTATCGCGGCACCGGCGTAAAATTGCAAACGACCGCGATCTGCTCGCGCCCCTCCGGCGACTTGCGCAAAAAGCTGATCACGCTCCGCTCCGAGTCGTTCGTATCGATCCATTCGAAGCCGTTCGGGTCGCAATCCAGCGCGTGCAGCGCCGGCTCGCGCTGGTAGGCGACGTTGAGCGCCGTCAGCCAGCGTTCCAAGCCGCGCCGCTGCGGGTCCTCCAGCACGTGCCACGGCAGCTCGCCGTCGTGGCGCCATTCTTCCCAGGCGCCCAGCTCCGCGCCCATGAAGAGCAGCTTCTTGCCAGAAGAGGCGTACATATAAGCCAGGAGCAGCCGCAGGTTGGCCAGCTTCTGCCACTCGTCGCCGGGCATCTTCCCGAGCAGCGACCCTTTGCCGTGCACGACTTCGTCGTGCGAGAGGGGCATCACGAAGTTTTCGTTGAACGCATAGACCATGCGGAAGGTGAGCTGGCCGTGGTGATACTTTCGATGCACCGGGTCTTGCGACATGTAGGCGAGCGTGTCGTGCATCCAGCCCATGTCCCACTTCAGACCGAAACCCAGTCCACCGACGTGCGCCGGCCGGGTGACCATCGGCCAGGCGGTCGATTCCTCGGCGATCGTCTGCGCGTCGGGCTGGCGCGAGTAAACGGCTGAGTTGAACTGCCGCAGAAAGTCGATGGCTTCGATGTTCTCGCGGCCGCCGTATTTGTTGGGGATCCACTCGCCCTCCTTGCGCGAATAATCGAGATACAGCATGCTGGCCACGGCGTCGACCCGCAGGCCGTCGGCATGATACTCCTCCAGCCAGTGCATCGCGCTGGAGATGAGGAAGCTGCGGACCTCGTTGCGGCCGTAGTTGAACACGTAGCTGTTCCAGTCTGGCTGGATGCGCTGCCGGGGGTCGGAGTGCTCGTACAGGTGCGTGCCGTCGAAGTAAGCCAGGCCGTGCTCGTCGCTGGGAAAGTGCGACGGCACCCAGTCGAGGATCACGCCGATGCCCTGCTGGTGGAGGTGATCGACGAGGAACTTGAAATCCTGCGGCGTGCCGTAGCGGCAGGTGGGCGCGAAGTAGCCGGTGGTTTGATAGCCCCAGGAGCCGAAAAAGGGGTGCTCCATCACGGGCAGCAGCTCGACGTGCGTGAAGCCGAGCCGGCGAACGTGCTCGGCCAGCTCGACGGCCATTTCGCGGTAGCTGAGCGAGCGATTGCCCTCGTGCGGGTTGCGTCGCCACGAGCCCAGATGGCACTCGTAGATCGACATCGGCGCGTCGGGCCGGTTGCGTCCGCCGAGCGACTCCCGCCACGACTGGTCGTTCCACTCATAATCGAGCTCCCAGACGATCGAAGCGCGGCCCGGCTCGCATTCGTGGTAAAACCCGAACGGATCGGCCTTGTCGACGTTGTAGCCACCGCCGCGCGAGACGATGTGGTACTTGTAGCGAGCGCCCTGCTCCACCGTGGGGATGAAGCCCTGCCAGATGCCGGAGGCGCCCCGTGGACGAAGCTGGTGCGACGCGTTGTTCCAATCGTTGAAATCGCCGATCACCGAAACCCGCTCGGCGTTTGGCGCCCACACGGCGAAGCACGTTCCAACCTGCTCGCCGCGGCGGGTGACGTGCGCGCCCAGCTTCTTCCACAGGTCGTAATGCGTGCCCTCGTTGAACAGATGCAGATCGTCGTCGGTCAGCAGGCTGACGTCGTATTGCACCGCCTGCCGGGCGGCGGAGATAGTGCTCATTTGGATGGCTCCTTGGTGTTACGTTCCGGCGAATCTTCCTGAACGTGGCCCGCGGGCTCCGAGAAATCGCGACACAACTGCAGGATGCCCTCGAGCGGAATGGTCGCCCAGTCCGGCCGATTGTTCAGCTCGTAGCGCACTTCGTAGAGGGCCTTTTCGATCAAGTAGGCGGCGAGCAAGGTTTGCAGCGGACCGCGCTCGTCGGGAAGGAATCCGCCGGGCTTCGCCTCGGCCAGGTAACCGCGCAGGAAGGCCGCCGACACCCAGGTCGTCCAAAACGCGGCCCAGTTTTCGATCGGAATCGCCGCGTGATGAATGAGCAGGGCCGCCCCGGGGCCGCGCAACGCGGCATGGGCGACGTAGTGGAACGAGCGCAGCATGCCGGCCACGTCCCGCAGCGGCGAGGTCTTGATCCGCCGCTCGCTGACGGGCCGCTCGGGCTCGCCCTCGAAATCGATGATGACAAAATCCTTGCCGGTGAACAGCACCTGGCCGAGATGGTAGTCGCCGTGGCAGCGGATGCGGCGGGCGTGGATCGGCCCCTGCAGCAGCTCCCCGATACGGTCATAGACGCAGCCCTGCTGCTCCAGCGCCTGCTGCGCGATGCCGTGGTCCGCTTCCTCCAGCCGCCGCGCCTGGGAGCGCAACAGGTCGAACGTCGCCCGCGCCTGGCTCCGCATCGATTGGTATAAGCTGCGTTGATACAAGCGCGTGAACGGCTCGGGCGCGAACGCCGGCCCGCCGTCGGTGCTGGCCAGCGCCACGTGCAGTTCGCCGGTCCGCCGGCCCAGCAGCTCGGCCGAGTAGAGATAGCCGCCGATCGTTTCTTGCGCGAGCGGCGGCGGCTCGACGTCGAGCAGGTCCAGCAGCGCGCCTTGAAACTTCTTCGCTCGTTCGAGCTCATTCACAGTGTCCGTCCCGTATGTCGCCGGGGTCGTGGTCGTGGGGTCGGCGACTGCTGTTTCGGCGGCAACGTCCGACACGCCCGTTTCCGGCGTGTGCGACTGCACGCGCTCGAAGTAACGAACCAGCTCGTCGAGCGTGTATCGCCAGGCGTCGCCCACGTTGGGCACGTACTCGTGGAGCACGGCGAGCGTTGCCTGCCGGCCCGAGTCGCCGCGGTACTCCAGCGCGCCGGCGATCTTCGGAACGTGCGGAAAACGATCGCGCTCGGTGAGCTGCCGCCCGATCTCGAAATCCGGGTTGACCCCGGGCGTCACGCGGCGGAAGAGCTTCAGAATAAACCGCTCGTCGAACAGGGCAGACGTGTTGCTTTGCTCGCCGCCGTGGACCGAGGGAGAGGATTCGGCAAGCGAGTCGTCCCAAAGCTGGGCGAAGGCATCGGTGCGAATGCCCCCGATCGTGCCGTGCTCGCCGCCGAGCCGGCGATGCTCGCTCACCGTAGCGAGGAGCTCCTGCCAAACGCGATCGTCCCAGGTCGCTTCGCAAAGCGTGAGCGCCGGGCGGTCGCCGGTGAATTCCAAACGCACGATACCGGCCGCGGGATGATTTACGAGCAGCTCGCCGGCCGGCTCGTCTTCCAGCAAAACAACCGGCAGCAGATAGGTATCCGGCTCGCCTTCGGCGTATCGGGCCGAGACGAGGAGCAGCTTGAACTCCGGCTCGTCGGGCGCGGCAGGCAGCGAGAAAACATCCACCACACCCGTCGCCTGCATCGTGCGGGCCTTGCCGGCGAACCAGCGATGCCGCCGCAAGTAAGGCTGCAGTGCCTGGTGGAACACCTTCTGCGTTCGCCCTTGAAGCAAGTCCGGCCAGCCGGTGCCCACCTGCACCGTCGGCAGCTCGCTCGTCGCGAACTCCTTGGATTCCTCGTCCCGGCAACCAATGCAGAACCAGTAGAAAGCGTAGGGCCCCATCGTGAGCAAGTACGGCAATTCGCCAATCGCGGGAAACGTAGTTTGACCGAACAGCTCGACCGGCGTCCGGCCGCGGAAGCGCGACAGGTCCAGCTCGACGTACTGCGAATAGCGGGAGAGGTTGGCCACCACCATCAGCGTCTCCTCATCGCTTTCGCGCAGGAAGGCGAATACCTTCGGGTTGCTGGAGGCCAGCGCCTCGAAGCCGCCGTGGCCAAATGCGCTATGCTGCTGGTGGAGGCCGAGAATCCGCCGCATCCACCACAGCAGCGAGTGGGGGCTGGCGTGCTGCACCTCAACGTTGCGCAGCTCGTAGTGGTACTCCGGATCGATAATCACCGGCAGGAACAGGCTCTGTGGATTGGCGCGCGAGAAGCCGGCATTGCGGTCGCCGCTCCATTGCATGGGCGTGCGTACGCCGTTGCGGTCGCCGAGGTAGTAGTTGTCTCCCATGCCGATCTCGTCGCCGTAGTACAAGATCGGCGTGCCGGGCAGCGAGAGCAGCAGGGCGTTCATGAGCTCGATCTTGCGGCGGTTGTTGGCCATCAGCGGCGCGAGCCGGCGGCGGATGCCGAGGTTGATCTTGGCCTTGGCGTCGACGGCGAACGTGCGATACATATAATCGCGCTCTTCGTCGGTGACCATTTCCAGCGTTAGCTCGTCGTGGTTGCGCAGGAACGTGGCCCATTGGCAGGAGGGCGGCAGCTCCGGCGTTTGCTCCAGGATGTCGACGATCGGCGAGCGGTCTTCCCGCTCCACGGCCATGAACAGCCGAGGCATGAGCGGGAAGTTGAAGTTCATGTGGCATTCGTCGCCCCGGCCGAAGTAGGCGGCGGCGTCTTCCGGCCACTGGTTCGCCTCGGCCAGCAGCATTTTGTTGCCGTATTTCGTATCGATATGGCGTCGCAGGTCGCGCAGGAAGGCGTGCGTCTCCGGCAGGTTCTCGCAATTGGTGCCTTCGCGCTCGAACAGGTAGGGCACGGCGTCGAGCCGCAGCCCGTCGATGCCCATCGACAGCCAGTAGTCGACGACGTCGAACATCGCATCGCAGACTTCCGGGTTGTCGAAGTTGAGGTCCGGCTGATGGCTGTAGAAACGGTGCCAGAAATACGCGCCGGCCACCGGGTCCCAGCTCCAGTTCGACGACTCGAAGTCCTGAAAGATGATCCGCGCTTCCTGGTACTTCTCCGGCGTGTCGCTCCACACGTACCAATCGCGCCACCGCGAGCCGGGCGCGGCGCGGCGCGAACGCTGGAACCACTCGTGCTGGTCGGACGTGTGGTTCATGACCAGCTCGGTAATGACCCGCAGCTCGCGGCGGTGCGCCTCGGTCAGGAACGCCTGAAAATCCTCCAGCGTGCCGTACTGCGGATTGACCGTGGTGTAGTCGGCGATGTCGTACCCATCGTCCTTGAGCGGCGACGGGAAAAAGGGCAATATCCAGATCGCCGTAACGCCCAGGTCCTGGATGTAGTCGAGCCGCTCGGTCAGGCCGCGGAAGTCGCCGATGCCATCGCCGTTGCTGTCGCGAAACGCGCGGACGTGCAGCTGGTAGATGATGGCATCCTTGTACCACAGGCGCGGCGCGGCGGCCGGCGCCTGAGGCTTGCGAGCTGCTAATTCGGCGATTGCCATTCTCAATCTCCACGCTCAACTGGAATCTCACGCAAAGGCGCTAAGGCGCAAAGGAAAGACTAACCACGAAGGGCACGAAGAACACGACGCCCGAAAAAGTTGATTCATGGTGATCCGCGCGTTCAATTGCTTCGTGACCTTTGTGTCCCTTGTGGTTCAAATAAATCTTTCTTTGCGCCTTAGCGCCTTTGCGTGAGATATTCCTCGTTGAACTTTGATGTCACAAGTAATACTCAAAATCTCGCTCGCTGCGCGACTGGCGGCGGATGCGGAAGATGTGCGCCGGCGTCGTCGCGGGATCAAGCTCTACGTAGTTGCGATTCCCATGCCATAAATACCGGGCGTCGGTGAGCAGGTCGTGCATCTGATAGGGCCGATCCGTGGGCAGGTCGAATTTCTCCAACGGCAGCTCGATCCACGCGCTTTGGCGGTAGTTGTGATCGAGGTTGAGTATCACCAGCACGATGTCCGAACGGTCGGTCGACGTGCGGCTGTAGCAGATGATCTGCTCGTTATCGGCCTCGTGGAACTCCAACCCGGCGGCGTGAGCGATCGCCGAGCTCTCGCGTCGGATGGCGTTCACGCGGGCAATGAACTGGCTCAAGCTGTCGGGCCGCTCCAGGTCGTGCTGGTGCACCTCGTATTTTTCGGAATGCAGATACTCTTCGCTGCCCGGTTCGCGCGGCGCCGACCAGCCGTGCTCGAACGGCGGGCCGTAGATGCCGTAGTTGCCCGACAGCGTGGCGGCCAGCAGGAACCGGCTCATAAAGGCCGCCCGCCCGCCGACCTGCAGCGACTCCGGCAGAATGTCGGGCGTGTTCGGCCACAAGTTGGGCCGGAAGAATTCCCGCACCTCGGTCTGCGTTAGCTCCTTGAGATACTCCAACAGTTCGTATTTGGTATCGCGCCACGCGAAATACGTGTACGACTGGTTGAACCCGGCCTTCGCCAGGCGATACATGACCTTCGGCCGCGTGAACGCCTCGGCCAGGAAAATCAACTCCGGGTGTTCTTCGCGCAGCTCCCCAATGGCCCACTCCCAGAACTCGAACGGCTTGGTGTGCGGGTTGTCGACGCGGAAGATGCGCACCCCTTCGTCGATCCAGAACTCAAAAATGCTCTTCAGCTCCTGCCACAGCGGCTGCCACGCCGGCGTCTCGAAATCGAACGGGTAGATGTCCTGGTACTTCTTGGGCGGATTCTCGGCGTATTGAATCGTGCCGTCCGGCCGCTTGCGGAACCATTCCGGGTGCTCGCGCACGTACGGGTGATCGGGCGAGCATTGAAAGGCAATGTCCAGCGCCAGCTCGATGCCGTGCTTTTCGGCCGATCGCATCAGCGAGCGGAAGTCGGCCATGGTGCCCAGCTCGGGATGAATCGCCTTGTGGCCGCCCTCTTCGCTGCCGATGCCCCAGGGGCTGCCGACGTCGTCGGCGGTCGCTTCCGGCGCGTTGTCCGGCCCTTTCCGGTGCGAGCGGCCGATGGGGTGAATCGGCGGCAAATACAATACGTCGAAGCCCATCTCGGCGACGTACGGCAGTCGCTTCTCGACGTCTTTGAACGTGCCATGCCGCGGCTCGTCGGCCGCGGAGCGCGGGAACATCTCGTACCACGCGCTGAACGCGGCCCGCGGACGATTGACCGTCACCCGCAACTCCGGCCCGCGCACCACAGGCGCCTCCGGCCGCGACCACCGCGACATCAACTCGACGAGTGCTTCGTCATCGACCATGGCGAGCGCTTGCTGCCGGGCTTCGTCGCTGCGGAGCCTTTCCTCGCAGCGCTTCAAATGCTGGCGATCGTCGCCCGTCGCCCGCTCGGCGGCCCGGCCCACCAAGGCGGCGCCGATCAGCAGGTCGACCGCCACGTCCTGCCCCGCTTCGATTCGCTTGTGCAGATCGTGCCGCCACGTGCTGAAATGATCGATCCAGCCGACGACGGCGTATTGATATTCGCCCAGCCGCTCGACGCGGAACTCGGCGGCCCAGCGGTCGTTCACGAGCCGGCGCATAGCGACTTGCGACCATTCGTCGGCACCCGCGTATCGATACTGCAAAGCCGCGGCGACGGCATCGTGACCGTCGGCAAACACGTCGGCTTCGACGGCCACCGTGTCGCCGACCACGCGCTTGATCGGATACTCGCCGCAGTCGACCCGCGGCCGAACGTCCTCGATGACCACGCGGGTTCGTCCGTCGTTGTTTTTGCCGGCCATCGGGTCCATGAGAAAAGTGAAGCGTATAAGGGATCGCCTTCTTTAAGCGTCGGCAAACCGCATGCCTCCCTGTCGCTCGAAACACCAGTCGACAACGGCTTTGCGCAAATCGACGAGGCTCGCTGCGGCGCGACCGTTTGCACCGGCTCAGGTCCTAAAACTGGCCTCAGGGGCACCAGCTTGGAAACCCGGCGATCAGGCCGCTACCGCCGATAGACGCTCTAAAACACGCATCACCTCCCGCTCCAGGAGGGGCAGTGCGTCGTCGGGCGTCGCGCAATCAATATCGTCGATGCGCCAGTATTCGACAAGTGCCTGCCAGCCGGCGAGGCGCGACTCCACCAGCGGCCGATGCTCGGATTCTTTCACCGCGATGATGCAGTGGGCGGCCGTGAGATCGGCTTCGGTCACCACGAGCGGCAAGCGAAGATACGCGTCGCAGCCGATGCCGCGCGCGGCCAGGGCGGACAGCGCGTAGCTGGAAATCGGCCCGGCGTTGCGCGGCTCCAGCGCCAGGCCGCGCGACTCGGCGCGCCACTGCAGGCCGCGCTGCTCGGCATGCCAATTGAAAAGGATCTCCGCGAAGCGGCTGCGATAGTAATTGCCGGTGCAGAGAAAAAGGACTTGCTTCATCGCGGGCGGCGGACCAGTGTGACGCGTTATTTCATTGTAGTCGAAGTTCCGGCTACCGTCGGCGCAGGCGCTTGCCGGCAGGCGTCGATCGCGATAGGCTTGACAGGTAGCTACAAAGATTACCGATCGGCCTGCTTCCCGCAAAGGCCAAATGGCGTTTCCATAGGAGCTTCGACGATGCCGCAGCCGACTCGCTTTGCCCAACTGACGGCCGACGCCAAGAACCGCGTCCGCGAGGTATCCCCGGCGGAGGCAAGCCAGCAGCACGCCCAAGGGGCCGTGCTGATCGACGTGCGGGAACGCGAAGAGTTCGAGCAGGGACGCGCCGCCGGCGCCCTCCACTTGAGCAAGGGCGTCGTGGAGTTGCGCATCGAAGAGGCGGTTCCCGATCCGGCGACGCCCATCATCTGCTACTGCGGCGGCGGCAGCCGGTCGGCCCTGGCCGCGGATAACCTCCAGAAAATGGGCTATACGAACGTCGCCTCGATGGCCGGCGGCCTCAAGGCATGGAAGAACGAAGGGCTGCCCACCTCGTAACTAGGGAGATACCGTGGCGTTTCTTCTGGAAAAAACGTCGTAGGGTGTGTCGAGTCCGCAAGACACACCAGAATCCGGCACAATTGGTGTGTCTCGCCAAGCCTCGACACACCCAACTGCTCCGTGCTCCCCGCTGTCAGAAGCAATTCGCGTCGACTTCCTTGGCGACCATTTCCTTGACGCGTTTGATGTTGGCCGCTTCCTGCTCCTTCAATTCGCGCCACAGGCTCTGCAGCTCCGGTTTCCCGTCGGCGTTGGCGATGTATTGATCGTACCGCCAAAGCGCGTCGAGCCGCTTGCTGAGGTCGTGCACCAGGTCGTGGTCGTGGTCGGCAATACCCTGCGTTTCGCCGATGTGCTTGAGTTCATTTTCCGCTGCAAGTGCCATGACTGATCCTCCTTTCGGGTCTTCGAATCGAACCGTGCTGGATGGTGCCGACGTTCGTCACTTCGAGCTGCCGGCTTTGGCCGTTTGCTTGCCTTCAGTCGGCAGGCCGGCCTCCACCCAATCCTGCTTCCCTTCGACATAGCGGCGCACGCGGCGATAGCCTTGTGCCGCCAGTTCATCCGCCACCTTGTCCGAGGCGTCGCATTCCGAATGCGCGCAATAAACGACGATGTCGGCATCCTTGTCCGGCAGAACGTGCGCCGCTTTCTTCTTGGCATCGGCCGGCGGCAAGTTGATGGCGCCAGGCAAATGCTGCTCGCGGAAGTTCTCTTCCGGCAGCGCTTCTACGAGCTGGAAGTCGTCTCCGCGATCGATTTTCGACTTCAATTCGGATCGTTTGATGGTCCCGCTCATGATCGGTTCCTTTCGTTGGCAATGTCACATGAGTGAGATGCGTGCAACATGGATGCCACATCAGCAGGTTCGCTCCCGGCGCCGCAAAAAACTCGCCAGTCCTCTCCGCGACATGCTGACGCGGCATCGGCGAAACTGATTCCCAAGCTTCCCAAACATCCAACCGGCATGTTAAGTGGAGTTCGTTTGAACCACCAAGGACACGAAGGTCATGAAGCAGATGAACGTGAGGATCACCGCAGACGGACTTTTTTTCACTTGGTGTTCTTCGTGTTCTTCGTGGTTAGTCTTTCCCTTGCGCCTTAGCGTCATTGCGTGAGATCCTCCTACTCTGGAAAGGTCACACTTCGATGAGCAGCCGCGCCGGCTCCTCGATCGTTTCCTTGATGCGCCGCAGGAACGTCACCGCCTCGCGGCCGTCGACGATGCGGTGGTCGTACGTGAGGGCCACGTACATCATCGGCCGGACGACTACTTCCTGTTCCCCTCCCCGATCTGGGGAGCGGTTAGGGGAGGGGCTGGCCACCGGGCGGTTCTGGATTGCGTGCATCCCGAGTACGCCGCTTTGCGGCGGGTTGACGATCGGCGTCGAGAGCAGCGAGCCGAACACGCCGCCGTTGGTGATCGTGAACGTGCCGCCCTGCAGCTCATCGACCTTGAGCTCGCCCGCGCGGGCCCGGGTGGCGAAGTCGTCGATCGACTTTTCGATTTGGGCGAAGCTCAGCCGGTCGGCGTCACGCAGCACCGGCACGACGAGACCTTTGTCGGTGCTGATGGCCACGCCAATGTCGTAGTAGCGGCGGTAGACGATCTCGTCGTCGTCGATCATCGCGTTGAGCTCCGGAAACTGCTCGAGTGCGCCGATCGCGGCTTTCACGAAAAACGACATGAAGCCGAGCCGGATGCCGTGGCGGCGCTCGAACGACTCGCCGAACTGGGCGCGCAGCTCCTT
>CAZHIV010000251.1:0-2861 GCA_964532675.1 uncultured Planctomycetaceae bacterium | reverse complement strand
ACGTTCACTCGCCAACGTTGCGAGTCGACGCGCTGGATGATTGCTCGCTGCCCCTCCAAGCGCACCGACACCAGCTCCTGTTCGGGCGGCAACTGAACAAGGCACTGGGCCAGGTCCGGCGCTGTGATCACCAGCCGCGTTTCAATTAACTGGCAGTCCGAAGCGGCCGCCCAAACCGTGGTGTCGGCCAGACGCACCCGCGCCGACTGCTGTGGCACGGCGGGCGGCTGCACGGCCACGCGAAATGCGGCATCGATGATTTCCAAAACTCGCGCATCGGGGACCGCTCCGGCTTCGCGGAGCTCGTTCGGCAAGTCGCTAGGACGTACTCCCTCCTCAGTCCAAGCGAGCGGCTGCCCGTCCAAGAGCGAAGGAACCAGCAAGTAGCGCTTTCCTTGCACGATCGGGTCGAGAGTGATCTCCGGCGCCGCGACAGGCGCCTGAGCGGCCTGCGTTAGCGCTCCCCGAACCGTTAGCTCCACGGCGTCGCCCTTGGAGATCGACTCGGCGAAGCGGATCAAGAGCGTCGGCGCCCCGCGATCCGCCACGTCAACCTCCAACGTCGCCGGCACGTCCGACTCGATGCTGAACGGCCCGGCCCACGTCGCCGGCGCACTCAGTTGCAACGTATCGAGCTGACCCCGCTCCACGGTCAATCGCGCGCTCAAGCTCGCGGACCAGGTATCGGGATCGCGATCGAGTGTCAGCAGCGTTGGCCCGGCGATTTGCACGTTGTTTGCCGTGATCCTCAAGCGTGCTTCGTCGAATGTACTTTCATCGAGCCGGTAAACGCCCACCGGTCGGGCCGTCCAGGCCGCTGGCGGTAGCTCGCGAGGCCCCTCCGGCAACCGATCCGCGCCCGAGAGGCCGCTCAGTTCGACGAGCACTTCCTCGTCGCGGTAAAGCTGCACCTTGTGCGAGCCTGAGTCCGTCGCCAGGGCTGTCACCCGCGGCAGCGATCGCGGCGCGCTTCCGTTCGTCGGTGCGGTCCCGCGCAGCACGAGGCGGTATTCACTGGCAATTTGCTCGCCAAGAAAGACGTTCACCTCAGTTTCGCCGACGCGAGCCCAGCGAACGGGCAATCGTCGCCCACCCTTGGTGAGCGCAATTTCCTCGATCGACAAGTCCGCAGGGACGATGAGCGGGAATTGATATTCGTGGGCCGTGCCAGGCGTGATATCGGCCTGATAGGCGACGCGCACCGTGCCGCGGCCGGCCGCCACGTGGAGCACTTCGTCGATCGTCGATTCGCGCTGGCGTGGACGAACGGCCAAGCTCCAGGGGGCCGCCGACTGGAAGTTCCCCAGCACCAGTTGCGGCACGTCGTCGGCGTTGCCCCACATCGCCAGGAATTCATTGGCCGTGCCCAGCGACGCCACACCGTCGATGATATCGCATTCCACCGCCGCGTCGGTCGAAATCGCCAGCCAACGGTTCGTCACGGGAATGGAAATCAACTCGATGGAAGGCAGCCGCAAGTGGCCCAATGCGCTCGTGCCGGTCAAGCGCCATCGCAGCCAGACCTCCTGACGATCGAGGTCGTCTGGCGGAAGGGGAATGCGAACGGAGCGCCGCCCGTCGGGATCGTCTTCTACCTCGGCCGGCGAGCCGTCGTCGTCCGCCAGCTCCCAGCGACGGTCGAACGCGATAACGAGCGCTTCCGGCCGGCGAGCCCCGCCCTCGACCACATACTTGAGCTGAAGTCCGACTTCGTCCGCGCCGATCCGCAGCCAACGCATGCCGGTGACGCGCAAACTTTGTGCCGTTCCGGCCGTCCACGAAATCGGCGGCCACTCGACTTCAAGCCGGCCGGTTGCATCCAACTCGCGCTCGAGCGTGCCGGGCAACGCCGTCGCCTCCGTTGCGACCTCCATGCCGGAACCGGTCAGGCCGGTGAGCGACTTGGGATACTCGAGCCGCAGCCGCGCCCCGGCCAATGGCGGAATTGTCAACCTGACCGAACTGTGCCGTCCGTCCGCCGCCGTTCGTGGAATGCAGGATAGCGTGAGCCGGTAGCGCCCCGGTTCGCTGACTTCCACCGCGCAACGGCGACCCTCTTCGCGCCAGATGAGCGGGACCGGAACGCCGTCTAACATCGCCGTATCTCGCCAGGCGGCTTCGTCACGCACCAGCGGAAATACCACAGTTGTATCGCGGGCCAGAACTTCGATATCGAAAGCGATCGTCCAATCGGCGGCGACGATGCCCGCCGGCTTCCCCTGTTCTCGCAGTTCGCCGGCGTACAAGGCGTCGAGCAGCACCCACTGCCGATGCGTGTGAACCTCGCCGGTGCGAGGCTGCAGCAATGCACGAAGGAAGCGCTCGCTGAGATACAGCTTGCTGCCGGCCTGCCGGCCGTCCGAATCGACCGGGATGAACACGCGTTCGATCGTCGCCGGCGCCGCGTCCGGAGATTCAGCCGGCTCACCAGCCGGCTCAGCCGGCGCAAGGGTCGCCGCGACGAGCGCCAGCAGAATGGCGGGCACGCTGACCGTGGAGATGCGACTCCAGGAGTGCGAGGCCGGGCTATCGCTGGAAGCCGGCCGCAGCCAACTGGCAATTGGCGAAAACAAGAGTCCCAATACGGCGCCGGTGGCGGCCGGCGCCAGTGCAGCCGGCAGAAAGAGAGCCAACATGGCGGCCAGCGTCAGCAGCGCGACAAGCACTGCGCCGCGTTGTGCCTGTAAAATCACAATATCAATCTGGAAAAATATCGTTGCCAGAAAGTGATTGAGCAGCAACGGATAACTCTCGTTGACCATATCGCGGATGAGTAGACGATTCGGCACTTTCGGGAGTTCGCCAATCAAGCCCCGTCCAGCCCAGACCAGTACACCCAGCGTTATCAGATTGTTGATGAT
>CAZHIV010000250.1:0-4037 GCA_964532675.1 uncultured Planctomycetaceae bacterium | reverse complement strand
TCTGCTGGCGAGGGCCGCCGCCGCCGTAATCGGGCAGGCCGGTCAGCTCCGATAGGAGATGGATATGGGGAATCGAGCTGAGGTGATTGGAGATCACCATTCCAAAGTCGGCCGGTGTCCCGGCCGGCGGCACGACGACGGCCCAATAGGCGCCCTTCTGCACAGCGACATCGTTCGCCTCGGACCATGAGCCGGCATACCAGGGTTCGTCACCGTCAATCTCGAGCTCTTCTCGGTCGGCAATTACGCCGACGGGTCGCAGTCCGAGCCGTTGGTGGCTGGCCAACCATTCGTAGACCTTCACGGCGGCCGCATCGTTGCCGCAAACCAAGGTGGGGAAGCCCCACCATTTCCAGCGAGCCAAGATGCTGCGTAGCCCGCTGCGGCAGGCGGGAAGCAGCGGCAAATAGGTGGCGTATGCAACGGCGATGTACAAACATCGTTGCCAGACAAGGTCGCCACCGCTCAGGATCGCGATGCCAATGATCCAGACGGCAAAGAGCGACGTGGAGGTCACCGCGAGCCGGCGAAACTCATCCACGGGGCTGGTTCGGATGCCCGGATAGAGTCCCAGCTCCGCCGCGATCACCACGAATCCCGTGGCGATCGGCAAGAAGCTGGCCGACAGATCCATGCCGACTCCCAATCCAAAAAACAGCATTACGTATTTGGCCGCGATGATGACCGCAGCCAGCAGCGCCAAGTCGACCAGCATGAAGGGCGCGCCGGTCAACACGAGTTGTCGAATGAATTGGAAGCCGACGTTCCGGCTCGGGCGGGCGGCAGTCGCGGTGCCGTTCAATTCGCCGGTGGAAGCATCGAGCAAACGGGCTCTGGCCGATGTCACGCCTTGAAAGGTCGGGCGTATCGTTTGCATGACCATTCCGGCGGCTGCGGCAGCCGGCTGCCGCGGCTGCCACGTCGGATCGGTGTGGTAGGTCGTTTCTTCCGATGCGTTGCCGGTATCGAGAGGGCTCATCGCGGATTTCTATTCCAAGTTGTCTTCAGTGTTGTCTTCAGTCAGAGTAAGTAGATCAGAGGGGAACGAACCGCCGTAAATCATTATGCCGCGAATTCGCCCCCGGCGTCAGGAAGACGAATCGACAACCAACCGTTCCTGGGCCCCGCATTGCGTTACACAACGGAAGTCGCACCAGGCTTTCTCAACACCCGTCATCCATCGTGGGGGCCTCTGACGGGCGTACGGGGCTGGCGGCCAAGGCACGGATGCAAAAAGACGAGACAATGACCGATCGGTCGCGCCGAGCGGGTCCTGGGCGAGCGGCCCAAAATCGGGCTCCTTGTGCATCGTATCGGCGCCCTACGGCAGTGTCAAGAAACTGAGGCGATGTCGCCTCATCGACAACGACGCAGCCAGCAGTGCGAACCGATTATGAGGTTTGTGCGCGTTCGCCGCCGCTGCTTGGTCGCTCCATCGCGGGATGGTAAAATATGGGAGTTGCAGACGCGCCGCCAGGAGCGGCGCTAGCTAGCTTCGCGGCAAGGCTGCTATTTGCGTTCTCCTCGAACCGATACGTCATTTATTAACGAACTATTCGAGAGTATCCGGGAATCAATCTCTGTAGGGAACGGCCTCTGTGCCGTTCCGTCGGTCTAACGCAATGCCACGGAACGCCGCGGAGGGCCGCGGAACGCCGCGGAGGGCGTTCCCTACAGATTCATCGGAATTTTGAATTCCCGGATAGCCTCAATTATTCTCAAAGGGCGTCGATGAAAGACAAGTTAATTCTCGTGGCGGGCGGCGGCGGATTCATCGGCGGGCATCTGGTTGCGCACTTTCGCGAACAAGGGATGCGAGTTCGCAGCGTCGACGTCAAGCCGTTCGATCAATGGTATCAACGGTTCGACGACGTGGAGAACGCGCAGGCCGACTTGAAGCTTCGCGACGCCTGCCAAGCGGCCTGCCGCGACGCGAGCGAGGTGTACAACCTGGCGGCCGACATGGGCGGCATGGGCTTCATCGAGAACAACAAGGCGCTCTGCATGTTGAGCGTATTAATCAACACCCATTTGCTGCAAGCTGCGCAGGAAGCCGAGGTCGAGCGGTTCTTTTACGCCTCCAGCGCCTGCGTTTACAACGCCGACAAGCAGCGCTCCGAGGACGTGGTGCCGCTCAAGGAAGAGGACGCCTACCCGGCCATGCCCGAAGACGGCTACGGTTGGGAGAAGCTGTTTTCCGAGCGATTGTGCCGGCACTTCCGCGAGGACTTCGGGCTGACGACCCGCGTGGCCCGGTTCCACAACGTGTACGGCCCGCACGGCACGTGGGACGGCGGGCGCGAGAAGGCGCCGGCCGCCATTTGCCGCAAGGTGATCCACGCCGTCGAAACCGGCGCCGACGCCATCGAGATCTGGGGCGACGGTAAGCAGACCCGCAGCTTCATGTACATCGACGACTGTATCGAAGGCATCCTGCGGATCATGCACAGTGATATCGAAGAGCCGATCAATTTGGGCTCCGACGAACTGACCACGATCAATGGCCTGGTGGCGATGGTCGAGGACATTGCCGGCGTGCAGTTGAAGCACAATCACAACCTGTCGGCGCCGAAGGGAGTCAACGGCCGCAACAGCGATAACAGGCTCATCAAGAAGTATCTGGGTTGGGCCCCGGGAATCCGCCTTCGCGAGGGCATGGAGCGGACCTACGACTGGATCCGCGAGAAATACCTCCAAGTCCACCGCGGCGAGAAGGTGCGTACGTGAGAATCTAGCTTCCGCACTTAGGGCAATTCACTTATTGCGTAACCGTTGTTTCGTCGAAGCCATGGCGAAAAACGGAGCGATTGTCCGCCACGGGTCAGAGCGACGCTCTAGCCCATTTTTTTTCCGCCGGGCGTCTTGGGGCGCAGTATTGACGCACCTCTCGACAACGAAGGGCAAAAAGCCGACCATTCTCAGCAGACTGGTCGCATCTCGAAGCCGCCCATTCAGCCTCGCCACGCGCTAAACTCGCGCGAAGTTGGTCAATTTGCGGCCAACTAGGCTTGAATTGTGCCAGGACATTGCTTTAATTCTTAAACGTTGGTTGCAGATTGCTCCTCTTGCGCTGAAGCGTTTCGCAATTCGGACGTCTCTCTGAGGCGATGGCGTGAGCAGGTGTACGGAAGGATCCCGTTCACCGTGCGTTCGACGGGAAGAACGCGGTGGGCCGTTAAGTACGAGGCCTCTGGGGGCGTCGCTGGCAGTGCGCCGTCGGGTTGCCGACCTTGTTGATTTTGCACGCTAAGCGTTGACATGCCGGGATCGGCGTGCAGCCTCGTTCGACACTACGAGACGAGGCTCACGCGGCGTTTATCTCCCGGGTGATCGCTCGGCAATCGCAGTTGTAGAGGGAGCGCATCGATGATTGCCGATCTCTGGACGAAAGTTGGATGCAGAATATCCGCGCTGTGGAACCGGCGACCCGCTCGCCGCCGGCGCCGGCGCGACGGGCGCACGAACGCCCTGCAAGCCGAATGTCTTGAGCCACGCCATCTGCTCTCGGCCTCTCCCATTAGTTTCGACACCGCGTCTTCCTCGGTATTGGTCCGGGGCACGGCGGCGGCCGATCACGTGGAGGTTTGGAGCGATGCAACGCAGGTGCATGTCCGCCTGACTACCGAAGGCCAGGTCACCTCCGCATCGTACGACAAGTCCGCTGTGAGCCTTGTGCGATTTGGCGGCGAGCAAGGTGACGATCTATTCGTCAATACGACCGATATCCCATCCTTGGTTTCTGGTGACGACGGCAACGACGTCTTGATCGGCGGCTCGGGCAACGACAAGCTGCTCGGCGGCGCCGGCAACGATGTACTGATTGGCAACGATGGAGATGACATTCTTCGCGGCGGCGCCGGCAGCGACCGGCTGGTCGGCGGCGCAGGAGCCGACTACCTGGACGGCGGCGCAGGCGACGATCTGCTCTCCGGGGGCGACGGCAACGACGTGCTTGTCGGCAACGAGGGCGAAGATTGGCTCTACGGCGAAGCGGGCCACGACAAGCTTTCGGGCGGGGGCGGCAACGATTACCTGGA
>CAZHIV010000249.1:0-4049 GCA_964532675.1 uncultured Planctomycetaceae bacterium | reverse complement strand
GCCGGGCGGCTCGGCGGCGGCCGCCCAATTGCACCTGGCCCGCGGCCTGTGCCGCAGGGCCGAGCGTCGGCTGGTCGCATTGGCCGCGGCCGAGACCATGCGCGACGAGCTGCTTCGCTACGTCAACCGGTTGGGCGACTTGCTATTCGTGCTGGCGCGGGGGGCAAACCAAACCAATCGCGTGCCGGACGTGACGTGGCAGCCGGCCTCGGCCGGCGGTGAGCCGGGAGCGGGGAACAAGGAGCGGTAGCGCACATTCTCGAATCAGAAAGGGAGCCAGGCGATGAAAAAAATCGAAGCCATCATTCGGCATTTCAAGCTGGAGGACATCAAGAACGCGTTGACCGAAAAGGGCATCGGCGGGATGACGATTACCGAGGTCCGCGGCTTCGGGCGTCAGAAGGGGCACACCGAAATGTATCGCGGCACCGAGTACACGATCGACTTCGTGCCCAAAGTGAAGGTGGAAGTCGTTGTGGACGAGGGCAAGCTGTCGATGGCGCTGGAAACGATCGCCAAAGCGGCCCATACGGGCCAGATCGGCGACGGCAAGATGTTTGTTTCCGATTTGACGGATGTCGTCCGGATTCGAACGGGCGAAACGGGGAGCGACGCCTTATAATTTCATTGGGTCGGGGCAGCTAAACCGCAAGCGGGCGGCTGCGGTTGTGGGCGGGGTGGCACGTTCCGCCTTCGGCGCTCTGGCTCTGGCTCTCGACTCTCCGCTCTCGACTGATTCATGCCCTCAGGTGATCGTCTACGTCCGATTGTGCGCGAAGTCCGGCAGGAATTGGCGGACGGCCGGCAGCAGCTCCGCGCGCAGCACGACCGGGGGCTGGAGGGCCCGCGGGTTTGCGCCAGGTACACATCGCTGGTGGATTCGGCGGTCGGCCGGCTTTTCGACGCCTACCTGCGCGAGCTGAGCGAGGCGGACGCGGCCGCCATCCGCGAGCGGGTCGCCCTGGTGGCGCACGGCGGTTACGGGCGCCGCCAGCAGGCGCCATTTTCGGACGTCGACCTGATGATCCTCTGCGACGGCAAGCGCGACGCGCCGATTGCTCAACTGGCCGCCCGGCTCACGCAGGATATCTGCGACGTGTACCAGCAGCTGGGCCATAGCGTGCGCACGCCGGTCGAGGCCGTGCAACTGGCGCGGACCGACGCGCAGATCGGCACGTCGCTGCTCGAATCGCGGCTGCTCCTGGGGAGCGGCGAGCTGCACGCCCGCTTCAGCGAAGCGATGAAGGCGATGATCGAAAAGCGCGCGCCCGGGCTGGCGCGATCCTTCATTGCCGAGCGGCGGGCCGAGCGGCTCGATTACGGCGAGACGGTGTACCTGCTCGAGCCGAACGTGAAGCGGTCGCGCGGCGGACTGCGCGACGTGCACCTGCTGCGCTGGCTGTGGTATCTCAAGGCGGGCGTGGCCGACCCGGACCGGCTGCACGACCTGGGCATGATGTCGAAGTTCGACCATCGCCGGCTCATGTCGGCGCAGGGTTTTTTGCTTCGCGTACGCAACGAAATGCACTTCCACGCGAACGAGGCGTGCGACGCCTTGAGCCGGGCCGAGCAGCTTCGCCTGGCCCAGCGGTTCGAGTACCAGGGGCGCAAGGGGATGCGTCCGGTGGAGCAGTTGATGCGCGATTACTTTCACCACACGGCCCACGTGTGGCGGATGGCCCATCGGCTCTCGGATCTCATGCAGCCGGTGTCGCGGGTAAGCCGCGTGTTGGAGCCGGTGCTCGGGCGGCGCACCCAGGACGACTACCAGATCGGCCGGCACGAAATCAGCGCGACGCCGCGGGCGACGGCCCGGCTGGCACAGCACCGCGAGGAGGTGCTGCGGCTGGTGGACCTGGCGCGGCGCGAGGGGAAGCGCATTTCGCAGGACACGTGGCACTACGTTTATCGCACGGCGCCGCAGTATTCCAGCGAGCCCAAGCCGGCTCTGGTGGAGCGGTTTCTGGGCCTATTGTCCAACCCGTCGCGGCTGGGCGAGGCGCTGCGCCGGCTGCACGAATTAGGCGTGCTGGAAAAGATTATCCCCGAGTTCTCGCACGCCCGCAGCCTGCTGCAGTTCAATCAGTATCATAAGTACACGGTGGACGAGCATTGCATTCGCGCAGTGGAGGAAGCGACGCATTTCGTCGAGCGGCAGGACGTGCTGGGCGAGCTTTATCGGAAGCTGGGCGATAAATCGACGCTGCACCTGGCCCTGCTATTGCACGATTTGGGAAAGGGCTACGAGGAGGACCACAGCGAGGTGGGCCGGCGAATCGCTCGGCAAACGGCCGAGCGTTTAGCGCTGCCGCGGCAACAAGCTGATACGCTTGAGTTCCTGGTGCATCGCCACCTGCGGATGTCGCACCTGGGGCAGAAGTACGATACGTCGCAGCCGCAGCTCGTGGCGCGGTTCGTGGCGGAGGTGGGCTCGCAGGAGCGGCTCGATTTGCTGTTTCTCGTGACGTGCGCCGACCTGGCGGCGGTCGGGCCGGGCGTGCTCAGCAGTTGGAAAGTGGAAGTCCTCTCCGAGTTGTACTTTCGCGCCTCGCGGCGGCTGGCGGCGGCGGACGGGGCGGACAGCGACGCCGAGCGGCAGGCAGTGCGCGAGCTACTCGCACCGGCCGAGCAGGCGGATCCCTGGTTCGAGCGGCAACTGGCCGCGCTGCCGGAAAGCTTCGCCACGAAGCGACCCGCGGTCGTACTGGCCGATACGCTGCGGCGGCTGCGGTCGCTCGCGCCGCGCGCCGGCCTGGCTTGGGCCAATTACCTGCCGGAAACCGACACGGTCGAGTTCATCGCGGGCGTCGACGAGGGGAGCGGCCGGGCTATTTTTTCCAGCATGGCTGGAGCGCTGACGGGCAAGAACATGCAAATCCTCGCCGCGGACACCAACGTGCTGGCCGACGGGCTGATGCTGATGCGGTACGTCGCCTCGGAACCCGAAACGCCGGGCGAGCCTTCGCCCGAGCGGCTGGCGACGATCTGCGCCGCGCTGGTGACGTCGATCGATTCGGAGGAGCCGCCGAGATTCCCCAAGATTCTCGGGCGCGAGCAGCAGGAAGCCGGCGCGGCGCTCAGCGACCTGCCCAACGAGGTTCGGATCGACAACGAAATCTCGGACGACTGCACGATCGTCGAGGTATTTACGATCGATCGCCGGGGTTTGCTTTACCGCCTGGCCCGGGCGCTGCACGACGCGGGGCTGGTGATCCGCTTCGCCAAGATCGGCACGTATCTCGACCAGGTGGTCGACGTGTTTTACGTGACCGAGCGGGACGGTCACAAGCCGCTGGCGGAGGAGCGGCTGGCCGAGATCCGCGCGGTCCTCAAGGCCGTCATCTCGCAGTCCTAGAGCGCGTCCCGCGTAAGTGTAGCGGATTTTTCGTCGTTTGCGTCTGGAAAATACGACACGGCACACGCTACATGTCCGTGCGACTCGCACTAAGGCGGCGAGTTTCAGAAACCGCCCCAGTTCCATTCAATCGGCCCCAGGGGGCCCGATTTTCTTGACCGCTACCATCAAGATGGCCGATACCAAGAGGTGGGGTCATAGGCAATGCAACCAATTTGACCCCCATTCCGATGCCAAGGTAGAATTGAGTGGGTCGTGGCGAGCGGCTGCCGCGCAGCAGGCCACGCGCGACCCGCAGGTAGGTCCGCCGAGCAGAGGCGGACTCAGGACATGCGGTGCCGCTCGGCTCGCGGCACCTACTGGCAAGCGGCGGGTCGTCTTATCGAGATGGTCCCGCGGCCGATGCCCGAAGCGGCGACTAGTGGACTGACAACTCCCGACGCGTCGCCGCGAGGAGCGACCAGTCTATGCATCCGGACCACCGCGCCACGGCGATTCGCCGGTTCTTCACCGGGCTCACGGAGTATGCGTTTCACGCCCGGCTGGGCGTGGCCGATCCGCCGATGGTCGACTACGTGGCCGAGCTACTGGTGCGTTTCGTGCGCTCCGATTCGCTGTACGCGTTGCGTTCGGTGCGCGGCCAGCGGCTAGTGCAAGTGGCCGACATGCTGGCCGAGGCCCAGCATCGCGAGGG
>CAZHIV010000248.1:0-2983 GCA_964532675.1 uncultured Planctomycetaceae bacterium | reverse complement strand
GGGGCGCCGCTGCCGCCGCACGTCGAGGCCTGGTATGCGGAGTGCTGCGGCCTCTCGATTCTGCCGGGCTACGGCCTGACCGAAACCGCGCCGGTGATCGCCACATCGACCACCGATAGTTGGCGGCGCGGCGCCGTGGGCCGGCCCCTGCCGGGTGTCGAGGTGCAAATTGCCGACGACGGCGAAATCCTCGTCCGCGGCCCGAACGTCATGCTCGGCTACTGGCAGGATGAGGCGGCGACTGCCGAGATGATCCGCGACGGCTGGCTCCACACAGGCGACTTGGGCCAGCTCGACGACGACGGCTTCCTGTACGTCCGCGGCCGCAAGAAAGAAGTGATCCTGCTCTCCACCGGCAAGAAGGTGTTTCCCACGCGCGTGGAGTCGCTGCTCACCGCCTCGCCGCTCATCGAACAGGCGGCCGTGTTTGGCGAAGGGCAGGCCGCGCTGGTGGCACTCATCGTGCCGGCCGCTGGCCATGCGGCAAGGAGCGAGGAGCGAGGAGCAAGACAGGAGGCTATCGGGTTGGAGCTTGCCCGCTGTCTTGCCGGGGCCGCGCGCGAGGAGCAGGTGCGGCAGTTCGTCTTGCTCGACCGGCCGTTCTCCATCGAGCGGGGAGAGATGACCCCCAAACTCAGCCTTTGCCGAAGCGTTATTGTCCGCAACTTTGCGGACGACCTGCAGGCCGCTTTTAGTTCACCACGACGACACGACGAACACAACGAACCGATTGGAACTGTGTGACGCTGAGTGCGTTGTGCCCGTCGTTTCGTCGCGGTTCGATTTCTGAGTCATGCCATTTATGAGCAAGCAGGTACTGCTCACCGATTACGCCTGGCCAGACCTTGAAATCGAGCGCTCCATTCTCGGCGAATATGGCGCCGAATTGGTCGTCGGGCCGGCGCCGGATTTGGCCACGCTCCTTGATTTGGCCGCCGAGGCGGATGCCATCATGACGAACTGGGCCGACGTGCCGGCCGCGCTCATCGGGGCGGCGCCGCGCTGCCGGATCATCGCCCGATTGGGCATCGGGCTGGACAACATCGACGTCCGGTTCGCCACCGAGCGGGGCATCCCCGTCACCAACGTGCCCGACTATTGCCTGGCGGAAGTGGCCGAGCACACGCTGGCGTTGCTGCTGGCGCTGGCTCGCAAGATCGGCGTGTTTCATGCGTGTGCCCGCGCGGGACGATACGACCTGGCGGCCGGCTTGCCGCTGCGGCGCGTCGAGGGCCAGACCCTGGGCATCATCGGCTTGGGACGAATCGGCCGGCGGGTGGCGGAAAAGGCCCGCGCATTCGGGCTCTGCGTGCTCGCCTTCAATCGTTCGCAGCCGTCGCCGCCGCCGGGCGTTACGTGGAGTGACTTCACCACGCTATTGTCCGAAAGCGATTTCGTATCGCTGCACCTGCCGCTGACCGACGAAACTCGGCACATCATCGGCGGCGAGGAACTGGCCCTGATGAAGCCGACCGCTTTTCTCATCAACACGGCCCGGGGCGGGCTCGTCGACCACGCGGCGCTGGCGGCGGCGTTGGAGGCGAAGCGGCTGGCCGGCGCGGCGCTCGACGTGCAGGAGCCCGAGCCGCCGGACCTTTCGCAGCCGCCGTACAGCGATCCCCGCGTGATCGTCACGCCGCACGCGGCTTTCTATTCCACCGAATCGGTCTCCGAGTTGCGCCGCCGCGCCGCGCACCAGGTCGGCACCCGGCTGGCGGGCGGCCGGCCGGAAAACGTGGTCAATCCCCAGGTGCTCGACTAATGGCGCCGCTTGACAGCCGGCACGACCGGCACGGCCGGCACGGCTGGCGCGCCGGTTTTGACCGTTCGCTCGGGGCGGCGTATATACCGTTGGGAATATCCAGCGGTTTTTTCCGCTCGCCCGGCCGTGCGCTCGAACCGACTGCATGCATGGAAGATTCTAACGCTCAACCATCCGAGTCCGACAACCGCTCGGCCGCTTCCGCGGCAGCGCTGCGCGAGCTCGAGCAGCGCGCGCAGGCGGCGCTGGCGGCCAGCCGCGAACACGCGTCGCGTCTCGAAGCGGAGATCACCGGCCAATTGGAGCAGATCGCCGCCTCGCTGCGGGAACAAGACGACGCCGTCGACGAAAACGCGGAAGCCAACGCCGCCGAGATCGAACGCCTCCGCGCGGAGCTGGATGAGTCGCGCGCCGCCTGGGCCGCGGAGCGGGCCTCGCTCGAAGCGGCTCGCGACACGTTGGCCGAGCAGGTGGCCAGGCTCGAAGCCGGGGAACGAAGCAAGGAGCAGTGGCAGAATCAGCTGGCCGAGTTCGAGGAGAAGCTCCAAGACCAGCAATCCAATTGGAACGAGCAGCGCGGGGCCTGGTCGCAAGAGCGCGAGGCCTTGGATCAGGAGCGGGACGAGCTGCGTCAGAAGTTCGATTTGGCGCTCGAGGACGTGCAGCGGCTGCGCGGCCGCGTGGCGGAGCTGGAACAAGAGCTGGCCCGCCGCCCCGAGGCGAACGAGGCCGATTCGGCCGAGCTCGTCGCCCTGCGGGCCGAGCGGGACGCCCTCTCGGAGCGGGTTGAGCAGCTCGAGCGACAACCCGACGAACGCGGCGACGCCAGCAGCGAGCAGCAAATGGCCGACCTGCAGAGGCGATTCGAGCTGGCCGTCGAAGACGTCCGCGAGCTGAAGACGAAGAACGCCCAGCTCGAACAGCAACGGGCATCGAGCGGATCGCGGGCCACGGCCGCCGAGTCCGGCGCGATGGACTGGGAGTCGCAAAAAGCGCGGCTCCTGGCCAGTCTGGAGGATACCAGCGAGGAGGACGCCGATCCGGTTCGCCGGCAAGACCGCATCACAATCGAAAGCACGATCGAAATGACCGACGCGATCGTCGCCGTGAAGGATGGCGAGCTCGCGGAGCTGAAGGCGCGGCTCGCCGCCGGCGGCGATGGGCCGTGCGACCGAGCCGACGCGGAGCGGGAACAGAAGATCGCCGAGATTGTCGACGCCG
>CAZHIV010000247.1:0-4287 GCA_964532675.1 uncultured Planctomycetaceae bacterium | reverse complement strand
TACGACCAGCCGGGGACCGGCTATGCGCGAAGCCTCTGGAACAAGTACGCGGACACCCTTTCCCAGCACGCCTTGGCCGGTCAGCGCGCCACGTTGGCCACCGAGTCAGAGCAGATATTTGCCAAGATCGAAGCCACGATGAACGAGGCACGAGAGCATTTCGCCCCACCCGAACGTCCGACATTCGAAGGCCGCGAGATCGTGCTAGGACCACGGGCCGGCGACTATTATCTGGTCCGGCACGGGGTGGTAGAAGGTGAACTCGTCGTGACTCGAGGCAACTTCAAGATCGACGCTGAAATTCAGATTCAGGCCAAGCCGAGCATGATGACGCCCGAAGGCGGCGGCGGAGGCGGTCACGACCACGGTGGTGGCGGAGCAGTCGCGAACAAGCCGGGCGATGAACACGCTGGACACAAAACGGCGTTGCCCGCCGAGTTCCGTCGTCAGATTCGCGAACTCGACGCGGCCTACGAAGAAGTGGCTCAGGCGATTGGGCAACAGGACGTGAGCAAAGCTGCCACGGCATTCGCTCGGGTCGGCCAGGCACTCAACGCAGTGGACGGCTCGCTGCTGACCGGCCACCCGCGGATGCAGTGGAAAGAGTTCGCGATGCTGCTGGGCAATGACGTCGTTGAAGGGCGCGCCGTGCAGCAACTCGCGGAAGCCGACCGCGTGTTCCTCTTACTGAAAGGGCACATGCGGCGGATGCGGGAACAGTTGGGGGTTGTCACCGAGGAAACAACACCCATCGAACACATGGCGGTCTCGCCCAGGTTCCAGTCCGATCTGGCGCGAGTCTGGCAACAGTATCTTGCCCTGCAACAGGCTCTGGCGGCGGATAACTTCCAGGATGCGCAGAAGTTCCTCGTAGGGCTCGAATCGGCCGTCGCAACAGTCGACGACAAGCCGCTCGCCGGCCGGGCCGAAGAAGCGTGGGCAAGCGAGAAGGCGAGCCTGGCCAAGCTCATCGAGAGCCTGAAGAACTCGCAGGATATCAATGCGATGCGTGTCCAGTTTCTGCCGTTGTCTGAGGTGATCGGCGTGCTGGCCAAAACATTCGGCTTCGGCGAACCCGGCCCGATTTACGAATTGCACTGCCCCATGGCGTTTCAAGGCAAGGGAGCCATTTGGTATCAGGACAGCGATCAGGTGCGGAATCCGTACTACGGCGCGACAATGTTGACATGCGCCGATCGCGTCGAACAGATTGTTCGCGACGAGCCGGAGGTACCTGCCGCTCCCAGCCCGTCGCCGGATCACTCAACACACTAAATGTCTGTCCATGATTGATCGTGTCATACGTTTCTGCCTGGAAAGCAAGCTGATTGTCGCCCTCCTTGTGATCGCGGTGATCGGTTGGGGCGTCCTAGTGGCGCCGTTCGATTGGGATGTCGGTGCATTGCCGCGCAATCCCGTACCAACTGACGCGATCCCCGACATCGGCGAGAACCAGCAGATCATCTTCACCGAGTGGATGGGCCGCTCGCCACAGGACGTCGAGGACCAGATTACTTATCCGCTTACCGTCTCCTTGCTCGGTGTGCCGAGCGTGAAAACGGTCCGCAGCTACTCGATGTTCGGTTTTTCGACGATCTACGTCATCTTTGACGAAGACGTCGAGTTTTATTGGTCGCGGACGAGAGTGCTTGAGAAGCTCAACAGTTTGCCGGCGGGAACGCTTCCCGAAGGAGTGACGCCGACACTCGGCCCGGATGCGACGCCGCTGGGCCAGGTTTTCTGGTACACGCTCGAAGGTCGTGATCCTGACGGCCAGCCGGTTGGCGGCTGGGATCTCCACGAGTTGCGCACCGTTCAAGACTGGTACGTGCGTTATTCGCTGCTATCGGCCGAGGGGATCTCCGAAGTCGCCTCGATCGGCGGCTTCGTCCAAGAATATCAGATCGACGTCGATCCCGACGCCATGCGTGCCGCGCGCGTCGGCATCGACGAGATCTTCATGGCCGTCAAAATGTCGAACATCGACGTCGGTGCCCGCACCATTGAAATTAACAAGGTCGAGTACTTCATTCGTGGTCTGGGCTTTGTCGAAAGCGTCGAAGACATCGAGCACAGCGTTGTCGCCGTCAATGACAACGTTCCGATCTATATCAAGGACGTGGCCCGCGTCTCATTGGGTCCGGCGCTGCGGCGGGGGGCGCTGGACAAGGGAGGCGCCGAAGCCGTGGGGGGGATTGCCGTCGTCCGCTACGGATTCAATCCGCTGGCAGCCATCACGAATATCAAGTCGCAAATCGGCGAGATTGCTCCGGGCCTTCCAACCAAGGCGGTCGTGGACTACCGCCAGGTGACGCGTGACGAAGTCACATCCTACGCTCAAGCGAACAACTTCGACGCTTACGCGGGCGTGGAACTGAACCACGACGCCTGGGTCAAGCACTTGCGTTCGACGCCACGCGGCAACTGGCCGGCCTGGATCACGACGAGCCAAGTGACGGTCGTTCCGTTCTACGACCGAACGGGATTGATCTACGAGACACTGGGCACATTGAACTCAGCTCTCGTGCAGCAAATCCTGATCACGATTATTGTCATCCTCATCATGGTGATGCACCTCCGCAGCTCAATCCTGATTAGCGCGTTGTTGCCGATCGCTGTATTGATGTGCTTCATCGCGATGAAGTCGTTCGGCGTGGATGCGAACATCGTGGCCCTGTCGGGCATTGCCATCGCGATTGGCGCGATGGTCGATATGGGTATCATCCTGTGCGAAAATATTCTGAAGCACTTGGACGAGGCACGTCCAGAGGAGAGCCGACTTGAAGTGATTCATCGCGCCTCGACGGAAGTCGGCGGCGCCGTGGTTACCGCGGTTTCGACGACGATCGTCAGCTTTCTGCCAGTGTTTACGATGATTGGGGCCGAGGGCAAACTATTCAAGCCACTGGCCTTCACCAAAACGTTTGCGATGGCCGCAGCCGTGATTGTTGCGCTGACGATCATCCCGCCGGCCGCCCACATTCTGTTCACGACGAAAGTCAGCTCCCGGATCCTGAAACAGATTCTTTACGCCGGCTTGATCGTTGCTGGCATTGTCATCGGAATTTGGCTGGCCTGGTGGGCGGGGCTGATTGTCGGCGTACTGGGTGCTTACAAGCTGGTAGAGGAGTCTTTGCCAGATCGCATGGGCCGCTGGAAGGATCGGATGCGCTATCGCAGCACCGTGATGGTGAGTGCCGGGGCCGTGCTATTTGTAGGCATCCTGCTGACCGACGACTGGCTGCCGCTGGGTCCGGAAAAGGGTTTTCTACGCAACTTCGCCTTTATCGCGCTTCTGATCGGTGGACTGTTGACCTTTTTTCAACTGTTCCAAAGGTACATTTACGAGCCGCTTTTGTGGTGGTGCCTGAACCACAAGCTTGTTTTTCTTTGCGTGCCGACCCTGATTCTGTTTTTGGGATTCGGTGCTTGGCTCGGACCCAACACTATCTTCGGCCGCATTTCGCAGGAGTACGACGCGCAGTCGTTGTCCGAAGCGGAAGTGGGCGAGCTATCGGCGTTCGAGCGGTTCAAGTACGAACTGGGTGGCCTGCGTGCCCGATCGTGGGATGAGATCGGCAACCAGTCAGTGGCCACAAAGTTGAAATGGACCTTAGCCACCACGTGGAAGGGCTTCGGCAAAGAATTCATGCCTCCGCTGGATGAAGGTTCGTATCTCTATATGCCCACCACGATGTCCCACGCTTCGATCGGTGAGTCGCTCAGTGTGCTTCAGCTCCAAAACCAGCGCATCACGGCTATTCCCGAGGTGGAATTGGCCGTCGGTAAACTCGGCCGCGCGCAAAGTCCACTCGATCCGGCTCCGATTTCGATGATTGAAACTGTCATCAATTACAAGTCCGAGTACATTGTCGACAAAGACGGCCATCGCATGGAGTTTCGCTACCAACCGGACGAGGTCGACTGGTTCCAAGATAAGGACGGCACTCTCTTGCAGGCTGAGGACGGCCAGCCCTACAAGGCGCAGGGTCGGTTTGAGCGGGATGAGAGCGGCAAGTTGATTCCTGATCCCGACGGCGTGCCGTTTCGCCAATGGCGCCGGCCGCTCGATCCGGAACTCAATCCCGGCCGTGAGGCTTGGTCGGGAATCATGACGCCCGACGACATCTGGCAGGAGATCACCGAGGCCGGCCAGGTTCCCGGCACCACTTCCGCACCACGCTTGCAACCGATTGCAGCCCGCATCGTGATGCTGCAAAGTGGGATGCGAGCGCCAATGGGCGTCAAGGTGAAGGGCCCCGACCTCGACACGATCGAACGAGTCGC
>CAZHIV010000246.1:0-8519 GCA_964532675.1 uncultured Planctomycetaceae bacterium | reverse complement strand
CTCAACGTGGTAATGTAAGGCCCCCTGCGGCGGAAGGGAATAAAAAGCGATGAACGCCGACGACGAAACGAACGTCACCGATATCGAGCTCTTGGCAGACGGGCGGATTTGCGTCTTCGGCACGTCGCTCGAGGTGCTGGAGGTGTTGGACCAACTGCAGTGCGGCGCAGACGCTTCGATAAGCAAGCGGCTCGACACCATGCGCGGCCGCGTCGAGCCGACGCCGCCGCAACCAATCACAAGCGCGACAGGGAATTTAAATGGCTGAACCGACCGATCAACTTGCCGATAGCGCGATGCAGCCGGCACCCAAACCAGCGCAGAAAACTGCGCGGCCGGCGGCGCGCCCGGCCGGAAGTGCTCCGGAAGCCAAGCGGGCTCGCAGCCCCCGCCGGCCGCCAAGTGCGGAAAGCGAGCTGGACATCCTCATTCGCGCCCGCTACCCGCTGATCTACGTGGTGAGTTGGGAAGAAGAGCGGGTCGAGCGGCGCCTGCGCGAGATCGCCGCCGCCCGGAACAAGAACCTTTTTGTGTGGACGATCACGCAGGGCATCGTCAAATCGGGCGCCGACACGCAGCAAACCAAATCCGGATCCGGCAACACGACCGACCCCCTGGCGGCGCTCGATGCGGTCGTCCACCAGGTCGAGCCGGCCATCTACATGTTCAAGGACTTTCATTGCTTCACGGAGGACAATCGCTGCAATCTCACCGTGATCCGCCGGCTGCGCGACGTCGCCCATCACCTGCGCGACACGTACAAGTCGATCGTCATCACGTCCCCGCTAATGCGGATCGCCCCGGAGCTGTCGAAGGACGTCACGGTGATCGACTTCGGCCTGCCGGGGCCGACCGAGTTCAACCGCCTGCTCGACCGGATCATCGACGACGTGAAGGACAACCCGAAGGTGACGATCGACCTGGACTCCGAGTCGCGGGAACGCCTGCTGCGCGCCGCCAGCGGCTTGACGCTCAAGGAGGCGGAGAACGTGTTCGCCAAAACGCTCGTCAGCGACGGCCGGCTGGGTGCCGACGACGTCGACATCGTGTTCAGCGAAAAGCAGCAGGTGATCAAGAAGAGCGGCCTCTTGGAATACTACGCGGCCGAGGAAAAGTTCAGCGACGTGGCCGGCCTGGGCAACTTGAAAGATTGGTTGCGAAAGCGGTCGGTCGCGTTCACCGACCGCGCCAAGAAGTTCGGATTGCCGGCGCCGCGGGGCGTGTTGCTGCTGGGTGTGCAGGGTTGCGGGAAGAGCTTGTGCGCGAAGGCGGTATCGGGATTGTGGGGGCTGCCGCTGTTGCGGTTCGACGTGGGGCGGATGTTCAGCAGCCTGGTGGGCTCGAGCGAGGAGAACATTCGGCGCGCCATCCAGGTCGCGGAGAGCGTCGCGCCGGCCATCTTGTGGATCGACGAGATCGATAAGGCGCTGGCCGGGGCGGCCAGCTCGGCGGGCAGCGACGGCGGCACGTCGGCCCGCGTGTTCGGCACGCTGCTCACCTGGCTGTCGGAGAAGACCTCGCCGGTGTTCGTAATCGCGACGGCCAACGACGTGAGCCAGCTGCCGCCGGAGCTGCTGCGGAAGGGCCGGCTGGACGAAATTTTCTTCGTCGACCTGCCGGCCGCGGCGGAGCGGCGCGACATCTTTCGCATCCATTTGCAGAAGCGTGGCCGCGATCCGGCGAAGTTCGATCTCGACGAGCTGGCCCGGGTCAGCGAGGGATTCAACGGGGCGGAGATCGAAGAAGCGATTATCTCCGCCCTGTTCGACGCGTTCAGCAGCCAGGTGGAGCTGAGCACAGAGATCATCAAGGCGGCCATCGGAGAGACGGTGCCGCTGTCGAAGACGATGCACGAAGAGCTCAACCGTTTGCAGTCGTGGGCGGTGGGCCGGTCGCGACCGGCGTCGGGCGCGGCGACGCAGGTGGCGGATGAGGGGCGCAGAAAGATTGAACTTTAGTTAAGGCTTTTGGCTGTCGGCTGTCGGCTATCGGCCAGAAGATTGACTGGCCGAGAGCCGACAGCCAATAGCTGACAGCTGAAGGAGTGAGGTATGAGCACGGTCATGGTAATCACCCCGATTCTCATAGCGAACTGGCCGGCGATCACGGCGGCGGTGGCGGCGGCCGTGGGGGCAATGGGCTTCGCCTCCGTCGAGGAAGGACGCTTGCGCGCGGGGCTCAGCGGCAGCACCAGCAATCGCGAAGAGATCGAAGTCGAGGACAGCGAGATTCTGGAATCGGCGGCCGGCACCGCGGAACAGATCGTCGTCGAGCGCGACGGCGTGCGGGCCACCTTCAGCCGCGACGCCCGCGGGGCCCTGCGCCTGTGCATGGAAGGCGGCGGCCTGTCGAAAGCCCAATTGCGCAAGCTGGGCGACGAGCTCATCGGCCGCGTCACCCAGCAGTACGCCTATCACCGCGTGGTGACCGAGCTCAAGCAGCGCAACATGACGATCGTCGACGAGCAGGTGACGGCGGATCAGACGGTGAAGATTCGGGTTCGGAACTGGTAGCGGGGTCAAGGCGAAATAATCAACCGCCAAGGCGCCAAATACGCCAAGGAAGGCAGGTTGGATGATATAGGATTCATGATGTAGTGCTTGGCGTCCTTGGCGGTTTCAAAAATTTTAAGGATCAAACATGGCACAAGAAGAGTTGGAAATCTCGATCGACGCGCAGGGCCGGGTGACGGTGCGGACGATCGGCATCAAGGGGCCGCGGTGCCTCGACTATGCGGAGGCCGTGGCAAAAATCCTCGGCCGCGAGGAGTCGCACGAGCTGACGAGCGAATACTACGAAGCGCAGCAAGCGGCCCAAACCCAGGTCGACGTGAAGCACACCCGGTGAAGGCGACGCCATGCAATGCCCGAGCTGCCAATTCGAGAACATGCCCGGCAGCGGCCGGTGTGCCCGGTGCGGCGCATCCTTGGCGCTGTCCGCGGCGGCGATCGACGTGCATCCGCCCCGGGCCGGCCGGCTGTCGCGCTTCGAGCTGGCGTATTGGCGGTTGTGGCATGGGATCGGCAGTCTTGGCGGAAGCGTCTCGCAGGCTTTCGCCGCCAGCCGCGATCGGGGCGACGAAACGCATTTCGATTTGGCCACGTTTATCCGCTGCATCGTTCCCGGCTGGCCGCAGTATGTCCGCGGCGAACGCGTGCGGGGCGCTTTGTACCTGTTCGCGTATTTGGGTCTATTGCTGCCGGGCTTGATCTTGACCGGCACGTGGCCGGGCAGCTTGCTCGTTGGCCTGGCGGGGGCGATGCACGTGTTCGCCGTTTGCGACGCCGTGGTGACGATGTTCGCCACGGCCGCCGACCGCATTCGGTTTACACTCGCGTGCGGACTCATGCTGTGTTGCGGCGTTTACCTGCCGGTGGGCTGGCTCGTCTCGCGAGTGGCCACGCCGATTAGCATCAACGCCACGATCCCGCCGTTCCAACAAGGCGAGGTGCTCTGGTACAACCGCTGGGCCGCTCCGACGACCGGCGACCTGGTGGTGTATTCGTTGCCGGGGACGAGGCTGGACGGCCGCACCGCCGGTGGGCAGGCGGCGAATTTCGTGTTCGCCGGGAATTGGATTGGCCGGGTGTTGGCGTCGCCCGGGCAAACGGTTTCCGTGAACGACGGAAGCTGGTCGGTAGACGGCCTGGCGAGCGAGTGGCAGCCGCCGGAGAAGCACGCCTTTCTGGAGGGCGCATCCTGGACCGTAGCGGGGGGTCATGCGTTTGTATTTCCGGAAGGGTTGTTGCCATTGGGCGGGCAAATCGAGCCACGCGGATTGGACGAAGTGTTCTTGGTGCCGATGACGCGAATTGCCGGCCGATTGTACTTCCGGTCGCTGCCGCTGTTGCGGATGTCGAGGCTGGATTGATCGAGGACCGCGTACCATGCGATTCGACAAACTGGAATTCGATCGGCCGCCGGAGAAACGTTCGGCCACGTCGCAGCTCCGCGTCGAGAAGGACGACAAGTACTGGTCCAAGTTGGCGGACGAGCATCGGCGGACTGGCAACTACGAGACGGCCCTGCGCTTTTACTCGCGGGCATTGGAAATCGACAAGACGATGGTGGCCGCGTGGGTAGGCCAGGTGCAAATGCTGGTGCAGCTCGGCGAGTATCCGCAGGCCAGCTTGTGGAGCCAGAAGGCGCTCGAGCTGTTCCCGTCGCACGGCGACCTCATGGCGGGGCAGGCGCAAGCGGAGTGCCGGCTGGGCAACACGAAGTCGGCCCACGCGCTGAGCGACGGGTCGCTGCGGCAGCGCGGCGAGTCGGCCTACCGCTGGCAGGTGCGGGGCGAGCTGATGGTCGCCGGCCGCCAGCGCACCGACCGCCACTGCTTCGACAAGGCCGAGCTCGCGGACCGCGACTGGCTGGTGCCGCAGGAGTCGGCGATCATCTATCTCTATTACAAGGCCTACGGAATGGCGCAGGCGCGGGCGCAGTCGGCGGTCGAGAAGGCCACGGACGCTTACTACGCGTGGTACGTGCTGGGCGTATGCCAGTCGAAGCTGGGTTTCGATACCTCGGCCCACGCGAGCTTCCAGCGCTGCCTGGAGCTGTGCCCGCGGCATGCGGAAGCACTGGCGCGGGTCGCGGAGCTGGAGCGGCCGCGCTGGCCGCTGGCGGGTTTATTCGGCCGGTTGATCGGGCGATAGGGCAAGAGCGTATGATGTGGACACTGGAAAAGATTCTCAAGGGGGCCCGAGCTCACCACGCCAGCGACGTGCACTTGGTGCGGGGCATCGCGCCGGCGTTGCGCATCAACGGCGAGATTCGGCCCATCGATGGCCCGCCGATCGACGCCGACGACTTGCAGCGGCTGCACGACGGCCTGCTCAACAGCGGCCAGAAGGAGATCTTCGAGCGGGACTGGCAAATCTGCTTCTCGCGGCATTTCGACGGCATCGGCCGGTTTCGGGTGAGCGTTTACCTGCGGGCCGGCTGCCCGGAGTTCTCGATTCGCCTGTGCGAAACCCAGATTCGCTCGGCCGACGAGCTGGGCCTGCCGGACGTGGTCACCGAGCTCACCAGGCAGCCCGACGGCTTGATCCTCGTGACGGGACCGACCGGCACGGGCAAGACCACGACGCTCAATTACATGATCAACGCGATCAACGAAGAGCGGCGGGCCAAGATCGTCACGATCGAGGATCCCGTCGAGTTCGCACACGACAACCTGCGGAGCATCGTCATCCAGCAGGAATTGCTGGGCGACGTGAAGTCGTTCCAGAGCGCGTTGCGGCACGTGCTGCGGCAGGATCCGGACGTGATCGTGATCGGCGAGATGCGCGACCTGGAGACCATCGAAACGGCACTGATTGCCGCCGAGACCGGGCACCTGGTGATCGCCACGCTCCACACGCCCGACGCCATGCAAACGATCCAGCGGATCTACAGCGTGTTCCCGCCGTCGCAGCAGAACGCCATCACCGTGCAACTGGCGAACAGCATCCACGCGATCATTTCGCAAAAGCTGCTGCCGCGGGCCTCGGGGGCAGGCCGCGTGCTGGCGAGCGAAGTGTGCATCGCCACGCACGCGGTGCGAAACCACATCCGCGACCACCAGGTGCACATGCTTTATAGCGAGATGCAAACGGGCCGAAGGCACAAAATGCAGACCATGGACCAGGTCCTGCTCGAGCTCTATCAGCGCGGCGAAATCACGTACGACGTGGCGATCACCAACGCGCACGAGCCGGATCTCATTCGCCATCGGACAGGGCAGCTCGACGCGCAGCGGATTTAATCGAGTGCGTAGACCGTACGGGTTATATCTCTGTAGGGTACGGCCTCTGTGACGTTCCGACGCCGATGCCCTGCCACCGAACCCCGCGGAGGGCGTTCCCTACAGGTCTCCACCCTGTTTTTGGGCGGCCGAGCTTGGCTATCGGATGAGCTCCAGGCAGACGAGGCGATCGGCGCCCTGGACGTACAGGAGGCCGCGGGAGAGGGCCGGGGCGGCCCAAGCCGGGTAGCTCAAGAGCGGCGCGCCGTCGCCTGTCGTCGGCTCCCATTCGGCGAGTTCGTCGTATCGCTCCGGCGTGGCGCGAAACAGCCGCAGCGCGCCGTCTTCGCTGAGGCAGACCAGCGTGTTCTCGACCAACAGCAGCGAGGAGCGGCCGAGGTTCGATTCGCTCCACAGGACCTTGCCGCTGTTCCACTCGACGCATCGCAGCTCGGCGTCTTGTGCGTGATAGCCACTCGAGCCATAGAGATAGCCCTCGTGCTCGATGGGCGTGTTCCAGTGCAGCGCCAGCGAGCGATTGCGGCGCCGGTCGCGGTCGGTCCAAATCTCTTCGAAGGCTTGGCCCGTGAACCGCACCAGCGCGCTGCCGAGCTCGTACGTTTCGGAAATGAACGCCTCGTCGCGCACGGCGACGGGCGAGGACGCATTGACGCTCTCCAAACGCCGGGAACGCCACGGAAAGGACGCGCGCGTTTCGCCATTGGCGGGATCGACCGCCAAAAGCCCGCCGCGGGCGAAGACGAGCACGACATCCCGCCCGGCGATTTTCGCCAAGACAGGGCTGGCGTAACTTGCCAGGTCGTCGCCGGTCTGCCAGCGGACCTTGCCAGTGAGCTTGTCGAAGGCGACGAGGGCCGAGTCGCTGGGTTGCACATGGCCGTTGGCGGCATAAACGTCGGCCGGCCCGCCCGGCGGGCTGCCGCCCACGTGCACAAGCAAAAGGTCGCGCCAGACGAGCGGCGTGCTGCCGACGCCGAAGAAGTTCTTTACGACGTGAAAGTCCTGCATCGTGTCGACGCGCCACAACGATTTGCCGTCGGCGACGCGCACGCACTGCAACAGTCCTTCGGCGCTAAACGTGTAGACGCGGTCACCATCGACGACCGGCGTGGCGCGAGGCCCGTTGTTGTAGCCGAGCAGGTCTTCGTAGTCGGTCGGGTGGTCGCAGGTCCAGAGGACGTCGCCCGTTTCGGCATGGAAGCACGTCAGGCGTGCCTGTTTGCCGAAGCGGGCGAAATGAAACAGCCGGCCCTGGCTGACGGCGGGGGCGGCGTAGCCGGTGCCGATCGGCGTTTGCCAAACAATCGGCGGGCCGTCGGCGGGCCAGCTCGACGGCAGGCCGGTTTCGCTCGACTTGCCGTTGCGACTCGGCCCGAGGAAGCCGGGCCAGTCGGCGCCCACCGCGCGGCGGGCGAGCGAGGGAGGACTCGGGACCGGCGGATCGGCGCGGCCGATGCTTGCCAGAACGGCAAACAAGAGGACGCAACAGATCGCGGCTCGGCCCATGGTTGGCTTTCCGATGTCGCCGCTACGCGGCTGTGCGTGTTCGAAGATTTCGTCTACCGGGGCTGACGCCGCCCGGCTAAGCGATGACGCCGCTACGCGGCTCAATCGGGGCGCTGGCGCTTCCTAGGCCAGGACTTCTTTAATCACGCGGGACGGCTCGACGCCGGTGAGGCGCTGGTCGAGGCCCTGGTGCTTGAACGTGAATCGCTCGTGGTCGAAGCCGAGCTGGCTGAGGACGGTGGCGTGGAAGTCGCGGACGTGGACGGGGTCTTTGACGATGTTGTAGGAGAAGTCGTCGGTCTCGCCGTAGACGGTGCCGCCCTTGAAGCCGCCGCCGGCCATCCACATGGTGAAGCAGCGAGGGTGATGATCGCGGCCGTAGTTTTGCTTCGAAAGGCCGCCCTGGGAGTAGACGGTGCGGCCAAACTCGCCGCCCCAGACGACCAGCGTCTCGTCCAGCATGCCGCGCTGCTTGAGGTCTTGAATGAGTCCGTAGCAAGCCTGGTCGACGTCGCGGCACTGATCGGGCAGGCGGCCGGCGACGTTGCCATGCGTGTCCCAATTGTTGTGGTAGATCTGCACGAAGCGCACACCGCGCTCGACCATGCGGCGGGCAAGGAGCGTTGTGTTGGCGAACGTGCCGGGCTCCTTGGCGGCCTCGCCGTAGAGGTTGTACGTCGATTCCGGCTCGCTGGCGATGTCGGTCAGCTCCGGGACGCTGGCCTGCATGCGATAGGCGAGCTCGTATTGCTGGATGCGGGTTTGCGTTTGCGGATCGCCGAGCGACTGGTAGTTCAGCTCGTTCAAGGCGTTGACGCCGTCGAGGCTCGCGCGGCGCAGCTCGCGCGGCACGCCGGGCGGGTCATTGATGAACAGGATGGGATCGCCGGAGGTGCGGAAGCTCACTCCCGCGTGCTGGCCGGGCAGAAAGCCGGCCGACCAGAGCCGCGCGGAGATGGCCTGCACCTGCTCGGTATTGGTGCTGCGGGCGACCATCACGACGAAAGTGGGCAGGTTCTCGTTCAGCTTGCCGAGGCCGTACGAGCTCCACGCCCCGAGGCAGGGGCGACCGGTGACCTGGTTGCCGGTCTGCATGAGCGAGATGGCCGGCTCGTGGTTGATCGCTTCGGTGTGCATGCTGCGGATGAAGACCAGGTCGTCGGTCATCTTCTACATCCAGGGCAGCAGCTCGCTGACCCACATGCCGGACTGGCCGCAGCGCTCGAAGCGGTACATCGAGGGGGCGATGGGGAAGCGGGCCTGGCCG
>CAZHIV010000245.1:0-14030 GCA_964532675.1 uncultured Planctomycetaceae bacterium | reverse complement strand
TCGATCGTGATATTGCCGCCCCAGCTATAAATGCCGACGTCGTTGGCATCGATGATGTTGGCGGCCGAGGAGTCGTCGATCGCGACGTCGCCCGCGTCGAACAGCAGGATGCCGATGGCCTGCGTGTCGTTCAGCGGGTCGGAGCCACCCAGAGGCCCGCTGTACATGTGGCCGCTGATGGTGTTGCCCGAAATCGTGCCGCCGACGCCGCCCAAGAGCACGATGCCGTTTTGCGCGATGATCGCGGTGTCGCCCGCGCCGGTGATCGTGTTGTTCGTGATGTTGGCCGTAAGCCCGGCGCCGCGCAGGTCGATGCCGTTCTTCTGGTAATCGTTGACGTCGCTTCCGGTGACGATCACAGTGTGCGTCCCGGAGTCATTTCCAGCAAAAATCGCCCGACCGCGCTGAATGCCATTGAGCGGGTTGTCGCGCACTCCGGTCACTGTGACCGAATCAATCGTCGCGTCCGCATTGTGAATTCCAATGCCGTGAAAATCGTTGCCGGGCACGACCGTGCCGCCCGCGCCGTCGCCGTCGACCGTCAGACTCTGGATCGTCACGTCGCCCGCCGTCACGGCCACGACCGATTGGCGAGTCGTGCCGGCGTAAACGAAGCTGTTATCGAGCGCGAGCGAGGCCGGCGCTTGAATGATGGTGCCCGCTTGGCTCTCTCCAAGCAGCGTCAGGTCCTTGGCGATTTCGATCTGCTCAACATACACTCCATCCTCAACGTTGACGGTCCAAGTCGGCAAAAGCGGCACCGCATCCACACCGCGCTGGATGCTGGGCGTCGTCGTGCCCAATAGCGAAGAATAGCTGTTGGGCGTGACGAACAGCTGATTCGACAGCAGGAGAACCAAGCCTGTGCCAGGCCCGTCGATGGCGTGCAGGATCTTGTCTTCCAGCTGAAACTGATCGGCAATATCGGTCGAATGGATATTGATTCCATCGATTGTGTTGCCCGTCCACAATGTGTCGGTCAGATCTAGCGTTCCTATGCCGGCGTGTGCAATGGCGGCCACGGACGAATCGTCAATCGTATTATCGGCAAACTCCTCCAATAGATCTGTTGAGTCCTGGAATACGAGAACACCGATTCTGTTGTCTTCGATCTCATTGCCCGTGACGACTATTCCCGACGAAATGGGGCGGGCAGGATACGGCACGAAGGCGATGCCACTGCCGGCTGTGTATCCGCTGATTTGGTTTTCATTGAGCGTAACGTCAATAAACTGACCTGCGATGCCCGCGCCGTCAACGAGTGCGCTGTCGCCGATGATCTCATTGAACTCGATCAACGATTCTTGCTGATAACCGGTGATACCGTGTTGAACTCCTACCAGCTTATTGTGGTGAATATGGATCGTGCCTGGGCCGGACGATCCGCCACCCGTGATGCCGCTGCCCAATGTACTGGGGACGTCTTCCACGTAGTTGAAAGCGATTTCGCTCCCCGATCCGGAGCCGACTTTGTGGAAGTTAATGCCATCGATGCTCATGTCGACGACAATGTTATTCAAAGCCTTTACCCCATTGATCTGGATGGATGCGGCCCCGGTATTAATGCCAACGCCGAATCCTTCGATATGGAAGCCATCGATGGTGACATCGTCATCGCTGATATTGAATGCGTTCAACACAGAATTGTCGTTAGTAATTTTCGATTCAGGAACGCTCGTTCGGGTGCGAGCATCTTCGCCGGCCTGTGCTCCCAAGATATTGACTGATTTGTTGACCAGAATAGACGAAGTAATTGCATACTCGCCTGCTTCGACGTTGATGGTATTACCGGCCGCCGCCGCATCAATACCGCGCTGGATGCTGGAATCGGTGGAGACCGGATTAATCGCCGGGTCCGTCACGAACAAGTTGTCGGCCACCCAGGTCACCAGGCCGACCGTCACGGCGAGGTCGGTGTCGACGCGGTGGTGCATCTTGTCTTCGATGCGGAAGTTGTTGGTTTCGTCAAATGTCGAGCCCGATGCCGTGAGGTCGATGTCCAGCGTGGAGAGGTTCTCGATGAAGAAATCGTCGCCGCCGAACGTGTTGCCGGAATCGATCGTGATCGCCGAGGCGGTCGAGGTGAGCTGCACGTCGATGAGGTTGTCGTCGACGTTATCGAAGAAGTTGCCGGAAATAGTGGCCGAGCCGCCGACTCGCACGCCGATGTCGAGATTCTGCAGCGTCACGCCGCTGATGGTGGCCGAATTGCCGTCGGCGATGTCGACGCCGATTCCCGAAGCGCCCGTGATGTTGCCGCCCGTGATATTGGCCGACGCATTGATGCCGCCGATCTGCACGCCGACGGCGACGCTATCGATCATATTGTTGACGAGCTCGACCGGCGAGGTTCCGGTGTAATCCTGCGGCACGCTGGCAAATTCGGCCAGCCAGGCGAAGCCGACGTCGGCCTCGGTCACTTCATTGCCACTGTAGGTAACGGTCGTGCTGGCGCCGGAGTGCGAGGTGATCCGGAAGGCCGTTTGTTCGCCCGTATTCCCCGCAGCGCCCGTGAACGTGTTGCCGGAAACGGTGATGTTGCTGGCATGGGCGTGGCCGTTCTCCCAAATGCCGAAAATCCTTTCGTTGCCGGCGTTGAGCACCACGATGTCGTTGTCCGAGATCGTCAAACCGTCGTAGCTGGCGCCGCCATGGGTGTTCGACTGTATGGCCATGGTCGTGCCGTCGCCGCCGCCCACGAGCTCGATGAGATTGCCCGTAATGAGGATGTTCGTTCCTCGGGCATAATGGATGCCGATGTTCTGGAAGCTGTCGGTCGACGAGTCCGCGGCCACGCGGATATGCATGTTCTGCACGGTCAGGTCGCTGTAATCGTCGCCGGCGAAGTAGAAGCCGATGGCGTTGTCGAAGTCGAGAATACCGAAGTTCTCGAACGTCCAGCCCGTGTTGGTGCCGTTGCCGAAGGCCAGGAAGACACCTTCCAGGTCGAACGACGTCACATCGCCGGGGCCTTGGATGGAAATGCTTTCGGCCAGATCGGCGGTAACCGTTACGTCGTTCAGTCCGGCCGGCAGCAGGACGCCGTAGTCGTCGTCGGTGCTGGCGGTGCCGTCGTTGCCCAGGGCCCAGGAGGCCAGGGCGAAGGGCTCGTCCCAGTCGAATACGCCGTCGTTCAGGCTGTTTTTGCCCAGCACAATCGTGTAGCCGGCCTGGGCCGCTTCGATCGCGTTCTTGATCCGCGTGTAGTCGTTGTCCAGCGCGGTAGCGGCAAGGACCGGCGTGACGAAGATCGTGTTCGCCACGAGGACGACGAGGCCGAGCGTATTGTCATCGATTTCGTCGGTGATCTGCTCCTGAGCCGCCAGAAGTTGCGCGTTGGTCATGCTCGACACGGCGACGCCGCCGAGGGTGGTGCCGGTCGCGTCGATCTCGAGGTCGTCGAAGGCGCCGTTGGCCAGCGTGATATAGTCGCCGGTGGCGTCGATGGAAACGTCCGAGAGGGTGAGCCCCGTCAGACCCACGCCGGCGCCATCGAACACCATGCCGGTGGTAGCGCCGCTGATCGTATTGCCGGTACCGACGGTGAGGGTGCCGGTGCCGGTCACCTCGACGCCAGTTGTGTTCAGATCCAGGTTGTTGTCGGAAATCGTGGCCGAGCCGTCCTCGACGCGGATGCCGGTCGTATTGCCGTGGATGTGATTGTTGGTGATCGTAGCGGCGCCGCCATCGACGTCGATGCCGATCGTGTTTCCCGAGATGGAATCGTCATTATTGAGGATGAAGGCCTCGCCGCCGTCGCCGACTGTGATGCCGGTGCCATTGCCGGTCAGCGTCGTGTCGTTCTCGATGGTCACCGTGCCGCCAATGACATAGACGCCGCTATTGGTATTGTTGGTGATCGTGTCGCCGTCGATCGTCACCACGCTCGTGTCGGCGTTGTTGAAGCCGACGAACACGCCCGTCGTGTTGTTATCGATCGTGTTGCCAGACAGGTGCGCTTCGCTGCCGCCGCCGAAGAACGTCGTCACCAGCACGCCGGCCGACGTGGAGCCGTCGCTTATCGCCGTGCCCAGGTTGCCGCTGATCTGGTTGCCCGTGATGTCGACCACCGCGCCGGCGCCCACCTCTACGGCGTAGTCAAGCCAATCGCCCAGTCCCTTGCCGGTGTACATGTTGCCCGAATACGTGCCGGTGACGCCGGCGCCGAAGTAGATAACGCCAATCCGGCCGATCTCGCTGAACATCGAGTTGGTCACGTCCAGGTTGCCGCCGCCGGCCGGCAGGAACGCCACACCAATGCCGTTGTACGGCGAGCCGGACGCCTGATAGCGAATCTCGCTGAAGGCCACGTTATCGATCGTGCCGCCGTCGCCGACGTGGCGGATCGCCTGCCAGGTAAGTGTGCCCGTGCCGTCGAAGCCCACGTGGCTCAGGTCGAGCGTGACGCCGGGCGTGACCAGCCACCAGCCGCGGCCGTCGCCGCTGGTCGTCGTATTGAACGACTTGTCGAAGACCGTCGTCGTCTTGCCCTCGCCGATGATAGTCAGATCCTTATTGACCAGCACCTGTGCGGTATTCGTGTAGGTGCCGTCCTCGACAAAAATCGTGTCGCCGCCGCTGGCTGCGTCGATTCCGCGCTGAATATCCGAATCGGTGGAGCCACCGCCGGGTGACGTAACGTACAAGGTGTCGGCCACCCAGGTCACCCGGCCGACGGTTACCGGCAGGTCGGTGTCGACGCGGTGGTGCATCTTGTCTTCGATGCGGAAGTTGTCGGTTTCGTCGAACGTGTTGCCGGTGCCAGCGGTTACGTCGAAATTCTGCGGGCCTTGGTTGTCGATGAAGAACGTATCGCCGGCGAAGGTATTGTCGGTCAGGCTCGTGATCGTGCCCGCAGTGGAGGTCAAGAGCAGGTCGGTGGCGTTGTCTGGATCGGCGCCGCCTTCGAAGTCGTTGCTGTCGACCGAGCCGGTACCGCCGTTGGTAAAGCGGATGCCGGTGCCGTTGTCGTAGATGTGGTTGCCGCTGATGGTGGCCGAGCCGCCGTCGACGTCGATGCCGACCGCATTGCCGTTGATCGACGTATCGTTGTCGATGATCGTCGCGCTGCCGCCGGCGCCGACAAGGATGCCGGCCGCGGAGGCGTTGGTAAGATCGCTGCCGCTGATCGTGACATCTCCGCCGGCGACGTGGATCGCCGTGGTGGCGCCGTCGATGGCCTCGGTGATCTCGACCTCGCCGTTGGCGACACGGATGCCGACGCTGGTGTTGAGATACGTATTGCCGACGATGCTCACGTCCTGCGTCGGGATCACGTGGGTATCGATAAAGATGGCAGCAGTCGCGTTGCCGTCCAGCGTATTGCCAGTGATGTCGATGTCCTGGCCTTTGATATTGATGCCGTAGCGCGCGTTGTCGCTCAAGTCGTTGCCGGCCGAGATATCGATGAAGGTCGAGCCGCCGAAGATGGAGATGGCGTCGTTGTTGTCGGTGAATGTGTTGCCGGTGATATCGAGATTATGGAGATTGCTTCCACCCAGGCCGCGGCCGCCCGTGAATCCGGTGGCCGTGTTGCCGCTGATGACGCCGCCGTCGACCGCGGTCATCTGAATCGCGGCCGGATCGGCGTCGAGATTGGCGCCCGGCGAAAACGCGTTGTTCGTAATCGCGATGTTTGTGGCCGGGCCAGACTGCACGACCACGCCGTTCTTGTTGACCGTGACCCGATTGGAGTCGACCACCAGATCGTCTCCGCCGCGGTAAATCAGGGCCTGGTAGCCGCTGATGATGTTGTCCTCAACCGCCAGCCCGTCGTTCGAGCCCTTGGCGCGGATGACGGCGTTGTCCGACAAGGCCGGAGTCGGCGTGTTGTTGAGCGTGAACCCGCGCAGCGTCACGTCGCTGATGCCGCTGACAATGTCGATCATCATGTTCGGGTTGAGCGTCCCCAGGCCGGTCGCGTCGATGATCGATTCGACCGCCGGATTGGTGCGGGCGCCGAAGGCCGTGGGATCGACGTTCGCCTGCGCGCCGATCAACGCCAGCGATCGGTCGATCACGAGGCGTTCGGCGTAGGTGCCCGCCTTGACGTCGACCGTGCGTGCGCCGCCGGTCAGCGTGCCGTCGGCGATCAGATCGATGGCCTCCTGCACGCGGCCGCCGCTGGTCTGCTGGCCCAGCGCGGTGACGTGCAGGTGGGAGGTATCGCCGGCAAAGCCGCGGGCGCCGCCGTCGGTATCGGTGCCAAAATTCAGATACGGCGTGAAATCGACCAGGCCGAGCGTCTCGCCTTGGACGCCGGACTCGCTGGCGGTACCCCACCAGTTGCCCGAGGCATCGACGATTGTGGCCGTGGCATTTTCGACGCCGCGCAGTAGGATGCTGGTCGACAATTCGCTGTCGTGAATCGACGCCGAGCCGCTGGCGTTGACGAGCAATCCGCGCTGGCTGTCTTCGAGGATGCTGCCGGTGATGTCCGCATTGCCGCCCGAAACGACGACCGCCGCGGCCGAGCTCGCCGCGCCGCCAATTTCGCTGGCGTCGATCTGCGCGTCGGCACCGGCGCCGCTTATCTGCACGCCGAAGATCTGGGCACCCGCCACGATGCTCGACGACATATCGAGCAAGCCGCTGTCGACCCAGATGCCGACGAAGCCGCCGGACACCGTGCTATCGGAAAGCGCGAGATCGCCCTGCACGTGGATACCGGTCGAGCTGAAGTTCGACAGTTCGATGCCGGAAATATCGACCGAGAAGCCGCTGCTGACCAGGATGCCGGTGAACGCGCCGCCGGCGTCGATGAACGTATCGGCATCGCTCTGGCCTTCGATCGTGACGTCTTTGGCGATCGTCAGCGATTCGTTGAACGTGCCCGCCAGCACGTGGACCGTGCCGAGATCGGCCACCGCCGCGACGGCGTCGGTGACCGTTGCGAAGGCGTTGTAGCCGAACACGAGCCCAGAAACCGGATCGTCGCCGTCATCGGGGTCGGATTCGACGATGTCGCCCGCCGTTAGCGTTCCGCTGAAGTCGGTGTCGACCGTAATGACCCAGTCGTCGTCAACCCACACGTCGGCCTGCGGCGAGACGGTCAGCACCACGTTTCCGCCGCCGGGATAAGTGACGTCCAGCGGAATGCCGTTGAGCGAGACGCTGCTGGTCGAACTTGTTCCAAGGAGCGTCGTTGCGTCGATGACCGTGAAGCTGTCGCCAATGGCCGGCACATAACTGCCCGCCACGGTAATGGCCGCGCCGCCCAAAGTGGTCGTGCCGCTGACAAGGAAGTTGTCGAACTCGGTCGGGCCGCTCTCGCTCAAGCCGTCGATTTCGATGTCGAGCGTGTCGTCGCCATCGAGCGTCATATTGCCGGTGATACTTACCTGACCGGGGCTGGCTCCGGGCGAGAACGTGACCGCTTTGTTCACCCCGGTGCTGCTGGCGTCGACGTCGCCAATGTAAGTGCCGGAGCGAATCAACAAGTTGCCGCCGTCGTCAACCAATTCAAGCGCCTGGGCGATCCGTCCATCCGGATTCACCGCATCGCCCAGCGTGTGAACGATAAGCTCGCTGAAATCACCTTGAAAACCTTTGGCGATGTCGGTATCCGTGTCGCCGGTTAAGACGGAACTGAAATCGATTGCACCAGTGACAAAAGTGGCAATGTCATTTTCGTCAGTCGTGCCCCACCAATTGCCGGTGGCATCAATAAGCCAATTGGTGTGGAAGTTGTGGAGCGCCTGACCTACTGTGCCGAAAATCGAATTAGAGCTGACGACGTGGCCACCAATACCAGGCTGTGCTCCCGCGGTGAATCGAATGCCCGCACCGTTATTCTCAATGATGTTCCCGGTGATGATGTTATCGAATGTGTTGGCGGTGGCAAAAATCGATATCGCCCAACTTGCACCGTCGCGAATGGTGTTGTCCGTTATTAAGTGCTGTCCTTGCGCGACGACGATCCCTGACGCATTGTTCTCAAGTACGTTGCCCTCAATAATGTGGCCATTGCTGACACTGCCCTGGATGAAAATGCTCGAGGTCGTCGATCCGGTGATATAATTCTCGGCAATGGTACTTTGCTGGTTGCCCGTTCCACCGTCCAGGTTCATTCCGTACCGGAAGTCCTGAATGTGGTTGTTCTGGATCAGCATGCTGTCGAAATTGGCCGACCGCACACCGGACGGGAATCGCGCCGCCGCAATCGGATGACTGCCCGTGGCCGCCGGCCCGAAGGTGGCCCCGTCCATAATATTGTTCTGCACGATATTCGAACTGCCGCGCAAAAAGACCGCGCTCTGCCCATCGGCGCTCTGGCTTTGAATGGTGAAGCCATCGATCGTGAAGCCAGTAACACTGCCAAAGAGCCGCACCGCTCCCTCGCGCTCAGCGGCTAACACCGGCACCAGCCCCTGAATGATTGATTCGCCCGTCCCGCGGCCCGCCGGCACGGCATCCGGCCCAGCCGCGACGCCGGCCTTCGCGCCCAGCAGCGTCAAGCCATTATTCGCAGTCGTGATCACAATGTTTTCTGCATAGGTCCCCGCCGCGACCTGCACCGTGTCGCCCGCCGAGGAGACATCCACGCCGCGCTGGATTCCGAGCGTGTTCGTGGTCACGAAAATGTTATTCGCCACCCAGGTAGCCAGGCCGGAACCGACATTGTCCAGCGCGTGATCGATTGCGTCTTCGACATCGAAATCAGATGCGAATGCGCCGCCGTCGAGCTGCAGCGCTGTTCCGGTTAAGTCGAGGTCGGCCGCCGCAAACCATTCAAGGATGTTCCCGGCGCCGATGACGTTCAGCGTGTTGTCGTTGCTCGAGAGATCGAGCGCGCCGCCGGCATCAACACGAATGGCCGTTGCCGAAGTGTCGCTCGACTCGTTGACCACGCAGTCGATGAGCGTCAAGCTGCCGCCATTCTCGACCAGAATCGTCGGATCGGCGCCGGTTTGATTGAACGTCACGCCGTTCTGAACGACGACCTCGCCGCTCATCACGGTGAGTGCGGGCGACGCGCCTTCGAACACAACGCCGCCGGCCGAGCCGTCGAGCGTAACTGTGTTGCCGGCGCCGATGTCGATCGCCAAGCCGCTGTAGGTTCCAGAGCCGAGGTGAATAATATCGCCCGAGGACGCGCTATCGATCGCGTCCTGAAGGCTGCCGAACACGCCTACCACGTTGCCGCCGCTTTCGAGGGTGACCGCTCCGTTGGGGAACGTGTTGTCGGCTATCAGATCGGCTAGGTTGTATTGATCCAGCGGATCAACGATGGCGGCGCCGTCGCCGGTGCCATCGAACGTGTTGCCGGTGACGGTATTGCCAGAACCCCACAGCTCGAGTTGGGCGTAGGGCGTGCCGCCGGTGAACTGGTTGCCGGTCACTTGGCCGTCGCTGCCTTCAAGCCCCAGCAAGGGGCCGGTGGCGCTGCCGCTGAACGTGTTGTTCGTGAAGTTGGCCGTCACTGCTGGCGCTGACAGGACGACACTCCACGTCCCGGCAACGTGATTGGCGCCATGTTGGCCGAGCGAAAACCCCGTGTCGTTCGGCACACCGTCGTTGTCACCCGCCAGGTTTAGAGGCCCATGCGAATGGGTGATGATCGATTCCGGCGCCGCGCTGCCGCGAATTTGAGCCTCGACCGCCATGCTCCAGTCGGTAAGCTGCAACGTGGAATCAAACGTGGCGCTAATGAACGCGAACGACGCGTTCGCATTGCTGATCGTGTAGCCCGGCAAGCTGACGGAGAACGAATACGCATCGACGTCGCCCGTCGCAAGCGTCCCGCCGGCCCCCGACAGCGCGGCCAGGTCCGTCGGGTCGAACGTGACCGAGGCGGTGATCACGCCGCCCACATAATCTCCAAATCCCGGCTGCAGCGTCGGGCTCGTGTAATCGTAAGTCGATGTGGCCACGGGCGCCCCGGCCCCGTTGACGTACACCAGCTGGCTGGCGTCGCCCGTGAACTCGTTGTCGTCGTAGTTGGTCTCGCCCGTGCCGAACTCGGTGAGCAAGGCATTCTTGCCGTTGGCCGCCTGAATGATGTTGTCCTGCACCAGCAGATTGTCGACGCCCGCGTTCACGTACACGCCGGCCTGGCCCGTGCCGATGATGGTGAATCCTTCGCCGAGGCCGCCGAGCGTCACGTCGTCCGCTGCGATCCGCACGGCGCCGGTGAAACCGGTGCTCACTCCCTGAATCGTCGTGCTGGCCGCGCCGCCGTTCGAGCGCAATGTGATACCGGAAACGCCGACAACTATATCCTCGGTGTACGCACCATCGAGCACGGTCACTGTCCCGGCAGGATCAACAGCGCTGACCGCATCTTGTATCGTGTCGAATGCGGCGTCGAAACCTGTCGCCGCGCCAGTCGTCACCACGCCGAACGCGTCCGTGCCGTACGTACCTGTAATCGTGCCCGGGTTCACCGCATCGTTGTCGTTACGGACAATATCGCCGGCATCGACGACGCCTGGCGTGCCATTGTCCGTGACGAGGGCCCAGTCGTTGTTTACCCAAATATCGGCGGCCAGCATCACGCGCTCTTCCAGCGGCTCGACGAACAGCGCGCGGCCGAAGCCGAACCCCACCATGTGCGAACCGGTCGCCCCACGCACCGCGCGCGCAGCTTCCCCGCTGGCGCGAAAGAAGTCGCACACGCCCTGCACGATCCGGCTTGAATGAAACGAGCTCAGCCCGAAGCGGCCGAACCGTTCGCGCCAGCGCTTGGCACGGCGCTCGCGCCGATTCTCGCGGCTCGGCGCGCTCGCTGTCGCCGACGCACTGCGCCGACTGGGAGGGGTCCTGGGGACAAAACCAACACGACCGCGATGGTTGCTGGCCATGTTCGAAACTCCTGCTTACTTAAGTAGTTAACTCGATGAACCGACTATTTAGCCCAACGAAGGATTGAGAGACAATGCACGTCAACAAGACGAGCGCCGGGGTCCAACAACAATCTATTCCCAGACGTTCGTGGCAAACGAAACCCCCGTCAACGAACAACCGTCGCGCTAATGCCGACAAGAAGTTCGGACAATCTTTAAGGTCAATCGGCCGGAAGTCGACCCGCGCCGGTCCCGCCGACCGGAACGTCTAAACGGGTCAACAATCAGGTGAGGCCCCACCCCGCCGGTGGGTACAACAGCCCGTCCAATATAGGCGCCGGCTACAGCGATTACAATGATCTTGCCATGAATTGCAGGAAAAGTTCTTGATAAGGATTTGCAAGGATCGGAGCTCCCACGCGCCGCTTTGTTCGCTATGCACCCGAGACGACCTAACTCTCGGTTGCCAAATGCGCTACGGTGCGACGAAGTGTCCGAATTCCAAGCCGCCTGGTGGCATTTTGACAGGGACTTCAAACACCAAACTGCCCGTCGCGAGCGGCCTGCCGAACGGCGCGCCTGAGGCAGAGCATTTCACCCCCCACAGGCCGGCCCCGTACGGCGATTCTCGCCTCGGCCCCTTCTGTCATCCTTGAACGCCGAGTGGTGAGACGTATTGGGCGAATTGCTGCCCGGCCGGCATCGATTCGACGCTTTCTGTAGCCGATCTCCCGTCCGGCGCCGAGCCGATAGCCACCCACCATCGCGGCCTCCGGCTCCTGGTACTCGATCGATCGTTGCCTCGCTATGATCGACCCTGCGGCAGCACCTCTTCTGGCGCCGCGCGGCCGATTTTCCTATCGACACGGTCTTCAATGAAAACTGCACGAACTCTGCGGTCGAACATCGGGGCCCGACCGAAGCCGTTCACCTTCTATCCTCCGAAGAACAATCGCCTGGTGACCGCCATCGCGAAGCTGGGGCTGCGGCGAAGCATCCGTCGCAAACTCAATGTCACCGAAGTTAGCGTGAGCTCGCATGCATTGCAGAAACTGCGCGGGCTTCACGGCCAGCGGTGCCTCGTCACTCCGAGCCACTCGGGAGGTTTCGAGCCGCACATCATCATGTATCTGTCGAAGTTGTTGCACGACGATTACAACTATGTCGCGGCGATGGAATTGTTTGCTCAGTCTCGGTTCCACCGATGGGTGCTGCAGCGGCTCGGAGTCTACTCGATCATTCGCGGCGCCATGGACAGACCCTCGTTTACCCTGACGAGGCAGCTTCTCACCGCGGGCAAACGCTGGCTCGTGGTGTTTCCGGAAGGCGAAGCGGTCGGGCAGAACAGCATCGTGATCCCATTCCAGCCGGGCGTCATCCAACTGGCGTTCAAAGCCTACGAAGACGTCGCCAAGTCGGAGCGGGATGCAAGTCTCTACTGCATTCCCGTGGCCATTCGCTACTTCTACCTCCACGATATGCACGGCGAAATCGATGCCTCGCTCGATCGGCTCGAAGCCAATCTGGCGATTCCCGCCGCGCCGCCGTCTGCTTCACGATACGATCGGCTCCGCGGGGTGGCGAATGCGCTCCTTGCCGCCAATGAAAGGTTCCATCACGTCAAGCCGGCTGAGGGCAGCTCGTTGAACGAACGAATCCAAAACCTGAAAGACCGAGCTCTTTCACAACTGGAAAGCCAACTCGGAATTTCGCCCGCGGGCGACCTGCCGCCACTGGATCGCGTTCGGGCACTATTCAACGCCGTCGATCGAATTGTCGAGCAGGACCCGCCGGAGTCCGATTACGAGCGGCAACTCGCTGTGGAACGGCAGCAGGTCGCGCGCGAGTTCTACCACGAGCTGTGGCGGGCCTTGCGGTTCGTCGCCATTTATGACGGCTATGTCAGCGAATCCATGAACGTCGAGCGCTTTATGGACGTTCTCGGATTGCTCGAGTTCGAGGTTTTCAAGCAACGTCCAATTTGGGGCCCCAGGAAAGCGTGCATCGAGGTTGGGGATCCCATCAATTTGAGAGATCACTTTCCCACTTATCTGGAAGACAAACGCGGAACGGTCAAGCGCGTCACCGGAATCCTGGAAACGTCGGTCCGTCAGATGATCGAGGCGATGGAGTCGCAGTGCCGGCCGCTGCGCTTGTCGAATTGAGCCGCGCCGAAATACCTCCTGCGCGATCGTCCGACCTCTCTGGATGGCTGATCGACGAACTGGCTCGTCAAGGACAAGTTTGTGCCAAACGTTCGTGACGCCTTCGAAGGTGACAGGCCATCTTGGGGTGTCGCTGGCCAAAATTGGCCTTGCAGGCTGCCCAGATTGACGGCCGCGCCCGTGGTTACCCCCTGGTCCAGCGCGTGGGTCGAGACAGGCCGCTGGCCGAGCAATTTTTCCAGGTTTTCAAACAGCAAGTGCAGTTTTCGCGACGCCAGCCTATCACAACGGGCGACCGAATTCAGCAACTTTTTTTGGCCAGGTGGAACCGAAACCAACTCGCCGAGAGGGCCGAAGCATAAAGGAATTCGTAACAGTTCAGCCGTATGAAGCAACCAACCACTGATGACACGGATTTCCTAGCGCGGCGTAGCCGCAGCGTGTGATGCCCCCTTTTCTTCCTCCATCAAGGAATGGATTTGCAGGTGAGATTCTTAGGTATTGAAAAGGGGCGCTTTGCCGGAGCGCCGGGACGGCATCAAAGTTCGCGCTAATTTCGGCCGCGATGGCTACGATTGGCGAACTAGCTGGCGTTTGCTACCATTCCCGCCCGATATAGGTGAAGGAACACCTAAAGGGCCAATGGAATGGCAAAGCATCCGCTCGAAACGAAGTACGGCCTAACGTCGGCCGAATTACTTGACGCCGTGAATGCGCGCTTCCGACTGAAAGTCGCGCTTGAGGGAGCCGTCGCCGAATTTCAAATGGCCAAGCATATCGACCGGCTGGTCGGTTCGGCCGTAGAACGATATGAGCACCACGATTTAGATTCCTACCCGGACTTCTCTATCTGGATTCCTGGCCGCGATACGGCGTTGCTTGCCGAATGTAAAAACATTCGTGAGAGCGGCAAGCCTGGTGGTGAAGCCTACCGCGCTGGCGGTAAGGTAGTCGCGTACAAAGTGGAAACGCAAAAGACGCGAGCGGCAAAAGGCGACCCGTCAAGCCGCTATTATGGATTCGAGCAGTATCATATACTGGGCGCATGTCTCGGCAAGAAAACCGGCGACTGGTCCGATTT
>CAZHIV010000244.1:0-3648 GCA_964532675.1 uncultured Planctomycetaceae bacterium | reverse complement strand
CTCGGCGATCTGCGAGGCCATCGTGTACGTGCCGCCGCGAATCGTTTTTCGCTTCAACCCGGTGGTCAGCGACTCCGCGTCGAAATAGTCGAAGTTGCTATTCAATATCGATCCGAGTCCTGAACGAGTCCATCGCGCAAGATGGGGGCAAACGAAAACCGCGACAATGACCGGCCCGCGATAGGCGAATGATTGCTCGCGCCGACGACTGTTCGGTCGTAGGTCCGGCGGCGAGTGTCGATAGCGCCGCCGTGGCGGGAAGGCGTGACATTTTTCGCACCACGCGAGTATAGATTAAGTATAGGCTCGCCGTCTGCCAGCGATCGGATCAAGGCGCCGCGCGGCAAGATCGCGTATTCATCCGCGTTTCGCCAAAAAAGCCGGCGGAAGTCGCGATAGACCGCCGTGGCCGGCTTCGAGCCTGGGACGGGGCCCGCCCGACAGCGGTCGCCGAACGGCCGAAAACCCGGCGTTGGCCCCAACGGGCAGGCTTGCTACCATCCGCCCCTCGTGGCGGCTGAGGGCGGCGGTGTGCCGCGGCTTTCACGAAACCGTTTCCAAGCAAATCAAACGACGTCATGCAGACCGGCCAATCGATCATTTCCGCGGCGCGTTCGTCGCCCTCACGCGGCGGGCCGCGGGTTCTTATCGTGCGGATGAGCGCGATCGGCGACGTGATTCACGGCGTGCCCGTGCTGTGCGCGCTGCGGGAGGCGCTGCCGGATGCGTTCCTGGCGTGGGTGGTTGAGGGGGGCATGGGCGACTTGCTGGAGGGGCATCCGGCGCTCGACGAGTTGATCCGTCTGCCGCGCCGCTTTTGGAAATCGCCGCGCGAAGTGGGGGACCTGCGCCGCCGGCTGCGCGAGCGGCGGTTCGACATGACGATCGACCTGCAGTGTCTTTCCAAGAGCGCGATCACGGCATGGCTCAGCGGGGCGCGGCGGCGGATCGGCAAGTCGGGCGAGCACGGGCGGGAGCTCAGCCGGTGGTTCAACAACGAGTTGACGGCGACCGGCGGCGGCCACGTGATCGAACATTATCTCTCGATGCTGCGTCCGCTGGGGATCGAGGCGCCGGCGGTGCGGTTCGATCTGCCGGAGTTCGCCGCCGACGCCAACGTGGTGGAGCAGTTCCTGCGCGAGCGCGGGCTGTGGGGGCGGCCGTTCGCGGTGCTGAATCCGGGGGCCGGCTGGCGTTCGAAAATCTGGCCGGCCGTGCGCTACGCGGCGTTGGCCCGGCACCTGGGGCAGGAGCACGGCGTGCCGAGCGTGGTGGTGTGGGGCGCACCCGGCGAGTTGCCGCTGGCCGAGCGGATTGTGGAGTTCGCGGCGCGGCACGCCCACCTGGCGCCCGCCACCACGATGCGCGAGCTGGGGGCGCTGTGCCGGCGGGCATCGCTGTTCGTCGGCTCCGATACGGGGCCGATGCACCTGGCGGCGGCCGTCGGAACGCCGACGATCAGCCTGCACGGGCCGAGCCGGGCCGAGTGGTGTGGGGCGTATGGGCCGAACACTATGCGGCTGCAAGCGCGTTATCACGACGGCTCGTCGCTCCAGCGCCGCCGGGCCGACGACTCGGCCATGCGGGAAATCACGGTGAAGATGGTGGCCGACGCTTGCGACCAGCTGCTCGGGCAGCCGCTGGCGCGGAGATGCGGTTGAAGTCGTTCAAGTAAACGTTGCCTTACGCAAGGGCGCGAAGGCGCAAAGTGAAACTTCTGACAGAAGGGAATCGGACATGGATCGTCGCCTGAAGGTTTGGGTTGGTGCCTTGCTACTGGCCGCTATCAGCTCCACCGGACGAATCGCCGACGCGCAGTCGCTCGACGGTACGTGGGAGATTACGGCGGTGATCGACGACGGGCGGGTCGTCGAGCCGACCGAGGTGCTGCTGAACTACGCGGCGGACGGCCGGGTGATCATCCGCGGCAGCACGGTCGAGCTCGTGGTGCCGATGACGTTTCAGCGGAAGCAGTTGCCGTTCGCGGTCGACGACACGAAGACGCCCATGCAGGTCGACCTGGCCGGGGCGCAGAAGACGGGCGGGCGGGGCATCTTCATGGCCAGCAAGGATACGCTGATGCTGTGCCTTGCCAGCCGCGACAAGGGCCGGCCGAAGTCGTTCGCGTCGCTGCCCGGCTCGGGCAACTTGCTGGTGACGCTCACCCGCACGACCAGCGGCGGCAGTCCGACGATTCCCGGCCAGCCGCCGAGCAATCCGACGTACGAGGACGAGCAGCTGCGGCGGATGCTGGTCGGCACGTGGGGCCACCAGGACGCCGACTCGATCCACTACATCACGCTGGGCGGCGACGGCAGCATGCGAGCCACCATGCAGTGGAAAGATCAGTTCAAGCAGCTCTTCCACCAGGACGTGCGCTCCAGCGGCACCTGGAAAGTGCAAGACGGCCTGGTGATCGTGAGCATCACCTCGTCGAGCGACAAGGAACGCCGCGGCCAGAGCGGCTCATTCCGCGTGCGCTCGATCAACGGCAGCGAGCTGGTGGCGGTGGATTACAACGGCCAGGTGCGGCAGGAATGGAAGGCGCCGTAAGGGCGAAGGGGGAAGGCGGAGGGGGGAAGGGCCTTCGACCGTGCTGCGCGCCGGTCTCAGGGGAATTGCGCGTGCTAGGCGCGGCGCATTGCGCAAAACTATTCTTTGTCCGCAGATGAACGCAGATTTCCGCAGATAGTTCCAATAAACTGAACCGCCATGAAACGCCGACGTCGCCAGGAGAAAAATCAGTGATATCGCCTTTTCTCTATCCAATGCCGGGACCTCCGCTTGCTTGCCCTCACTCACAACGTCATGATTCTTGTCGTCGTTAAGGTTTTCTACAGAGCCAGTGATGTCCCCTTTTCTCCACCCGTCGTTCCAATTCAACTCATAGTGCCGTCGCTGCCGGATTGATGGCTGCATCGCGGTGCGTTCGATGCGCCGGTGGATGGGCGGTATGGCGTTTTTACCGCGTTGAACCGCGACCGGCGGTCGCGGCTTTATAGTCTTTACAGCCCGTTGCCGCCGATGCGGTCTTTGCCGACCCAGCGGCGGAGGGCTGCGGGGACGAGCACCGAGCCATCGGGCTGTTGGCAGTTTTCCAGGATGGCGATCAGAGCGCGGCTGACGGCGACGGCGGTGCCGTTGAGCGTGTGGACGAGGTTCGTGCCCTTCTCGCCCTTCACCTTGTAGCGGATGTCTAGCCGGCGCGATTGGTAGTCGGTGCAGTTCGAGGCGCTGGTGACTTCGCCGTATTCGCCGCCCGCGCCGCGGCCGGGCATCCAGGCCTCCAGGTCGAACTTACGATAGGCGGGGCCGCCCAGGTCGCCGGTGGCGATATCGAGCACGCGGTAGGGGATGCCCAGGCCGTCGAAGATCTCGCATTCCAGGTCGCGGAAGTAGTTGTGCATGTCCTCGCTCGCCTCGGGCAGCGTGAAGGCGAACATCTCGACCTTGGTGAACTGGTGAACGCGGTAGAGGCCCCGGGAGGCCCGGCCGGCGGCGCCGGCCTCGGTGCGGAAGCAGTGGCTGATGCCGCACAGTTTCAGCGGCAGCAACTCGGCGTCGATGACCTGGCCGGCGTACAGGCCGCCGAGCGTGATCTCGGCCGTGGCGACCAGGTTGAGGTCCTGGTTTTCGACGCTGTAAATT
>CAZHIV010000243.1:0-4777 GCA_964532675.1 uncultured Planctomycetaceae bacterium | reverse complement strand
GCAGAAGTTATAGAACGCCACGAAAAGCGCCTGCATGGCTACGTGGTGCTTTGGGCTCTTGCTGTGGGCATTCGTTAGCCGCGTGTGGCGACGGCAGCTCATCCGCAGCGTGAGATTGAATCGCTCGATATGCGAAGTGCTTATTCTGTCGTCCTCCGGCTCACCGAAGATCGGGAGCTTTTCAGAGCTTATTATCTTCGCCGGCGAGTAGCGGGTTGTCTCTTGGCTGCTGCCGTAGACCTTTATCAGTTGGGCGAAGTGTACCTGCATTCCGAAAACGTAAGGCACGTTCATTGTGTACGCCCGTAGCCCATCCGTCGTCATCTGAAAGCGGCCCGTGCCGACAGCGCTCTTGAGCTTCAAGAGAAACGCCCAGCACGTTTCATGGTCGCGCGCGCCTACCTTGTGGGCCAGGATTAGCTTCGTGTTCCGCTCGATTGCCAGGAACGTCCAGCTATCGCCAAGCTCCGCCGAGTAGCCACGCGCCACGCGCGTTTTCTCTTTCATCCCGACGAACGACCAGATTTCGTCCGCCTCAACGTCCTGCACTTCTACGCCCTTGATCTTGCTGTTGAGCAGCGTTTGGCAGTTCTCGCCGGCAACCAGAATCAGGTTGTCGATGGTATCCCGATGCAGGCCGGTGATACGCTCCACGGCACGGATACTCATGCCCTCAAGCAACATGCCGAGCGCCGTCGTGGCCTGCCTCACGCTGATCCGCATATCGCCCAAGGGGCGGGCCACGGGGGCCAGGAAATACTTACCGCACTCCAAGCACTTCATCCGTTGGTTCCCCTTCCGATCCTTACCGCGTTTGACGCTCTTTTCATGTTGGCAAACTATGGATATCACAGCGAAACTTCCCTTTGGTGAGGGCTTTCGCTATGATTGTGTTATCTAGGCTCAATCAGGCGAAAGCCGGTTGAATCTGCCCCCGGTCGCGTGCCAACGCTTCCGGGGGTTTTTCTTTGGCTGTACTTATTATATACACTATTAGTCGGCAGTGCAAGGGTTGACACAAAAGATTTCCTGTATATATTTAGTGGTATGGAAAACAAACGAATGGGCAGGCCGCCCAAAAAGCCAAGTGAGCGCAAAACGTCCGCCATGCTTATCCCGATGACTGAGGCCGAGCGGGAGCAAATACAAGCCGCAGCCGAGTCAGATGACGCCAAGCCCGTTACGTGGGCCAGGGACGTGCTCCTGAGGGCTGCTAGGCGACGTGGCAGCAAGTGAGCGGAGAGAGGGGGAATCGAACCCAACGGCGCGAACCGATCCCTACGGTCGCTTATAAGGCAACTGCGCCACCAAGACGCGGGCCGCTCTCCAAATGGGCGCGAGAGCGGCGGCGATGGTTTTGTAGGTTCATGTCCGATTCGACACTTACCACGCGAACATGGTTCGGGCACAATGGTCATTAGTTTGACTCCGCAATTTCTTTTTGGCCGTTGTAGTCGTCGGGAAAGCAATCGCACGCATCCTTTAGCGCCTTCTCAAACATGGCTCTGTTACGTCGCTTCGCTTCATCCGCCGCCCATTCCGGCCCAACGGGAGATTCGCCGGCCCACGGAATAAGACCGGCTAGTGCGTTGCGTAGTTTTGCATTCTCGGCTTTTAGCCGATTCACTCGGCTAGCCGACATTGTTTGATCCCCGCAATAGGAGAGAGGAAACAAAATGGACGTGTTTTTTTCTGCAAGCCCAGAAATTGAGATCGCCACAAACAGATTCATCGACGTGCCAACGATCATCCAGTTCGAGGACGTGCCGTTGATGCAAGTGGGGAACTTTGAGGCTGCTGGTTACACGACGAAATTCGCCGTCTATCACAGCGACGGAACCAAAATCGCTGTAGTTAAAGGCAGTCAGGTGTACCTTACCGAGGAGGGCAAGAACGCATCGCTGAAAATGCGACACGAGCCGGACCTCACAGCCTGCGAACTGGAGGGGCGAACAATTTTCGAGCTTCGCCGCAACGGAGCCGCTGCCCTGAAAGGCGCGGCGGAGTTGTACGCCCCAGAAGGAGCATTCATTCGCGCCAATGATTCTGATATGTCCGCCCTGAGAGGCGATGGTACTGAAATCAGAATCGCTGGCGTGCAGTTGAGCGATTGCGAATTTCGGGGACATGCCATCGGGATACACATCACCAGCACCGGCATCACCCTGGGCGGCTCCGGCGGCCGGGGAATGCACGGCAATCTCGGCCCCAACTACAGATTTCACGCAACCGGCGGTGGCTCGATTGGCTTCACCAAATAGCCGGTATAGCCACGCTTTACTCATAGCACACCCACTTTTGGGAATGCTTCCGAGGCCCGACCGAAAAGAAAAGCTGGCGCGCGCAGTAGTGGGACAGTACCCCGGAACTGTGGGACCCCTATCGGCGCGCGAAATTAAACTGCTGGCCGCGCAATGACTTGCGACCCGACTGCGCAGAACCCGCCGGGCAATACTCGCTCTAACCCGAGGTTTACGATGTTTTTGCACCGGCCGCGCAAAAACACCGTGCAAAAACCCCCGCCATCTGTAGCCGAGGTCTGCGACCTCGTTCGTCACCGGCCGAATGCATCGCGGATTTGCCAATGGATTTGCCCGTCGGACGGATCATGGGCCAAGTGGAAGCCGCCGGCGTTTCGCGCGATTTCGACCGCCTGCAGCGCGCCGTCTGGCCGGGCGAAAAGCGTGTTCAACTCGCCGCGATTGGAGCCGAAGACGCGCAGCTCGACGTTGTTCCAGTCGACGTCGGCCGTGCTTTGGGCCACCGCGACACTGGGAATCACGGCGCCGTCTTTCGCCAGCAGGATGATGGGGACCGCGCCGGCCGCGAGCTCATGCCAGCCGCCTCCGTCGTAGGCTTCGCCCGATTGATAGTCGATCCAACGGCCCGGCGGCAGGTAGACCCGTCGCCGGCCCGTTTCGGAGAACAGCGGCGCGACCAATAAGTCGGGGCCCAGCATGTACTGGTCTTCGACGAGCCAGGATGTCGGATCGTCCGGGAACTCGAAGAACAAGGTTCGCAGCAGCGGATAGCCGTTTGCGGAGGAGTCCTTCGCCTGTGCGTAGATGTAGGGTAGCAATTGGTAGCGGAGCTCGATCGTGCGGCGGAAATCGTCGACGAAGTCCTCGCCATACTCCCACGGCTCGCGCGGCGGGGCCCCGTGGCAACGCGTGTGCGACGAGAGCGCCGAGAACGCCAGCCAGCGCCGGTACAGCTCGCGGGACGGCCGCCCGACAAACCCGCCCGCGTCGTGGCTCCAATACGTGAAGCCGCACAGGCCGAGCGACAGTCCGCCGCGGAGCTGGGCGGCCATCGCGGAGTTGGTGTTTTCCGCGTCGCCGCCCCAGTGCAGTGGGTATCGCTGGCTGCCGGCCCAGGCGCTGCGGGCCCAAATGATGGCCTCGCCCGTCTGCTCCTTGGTCACTTCCGCGGCGACCTGGTTATAGCGCAGCGGATAGAGGTTGTGCTCGTACCAGCCGGTGCGGCCGGACGCGTACAGCCCGCGCAACGGCGCGTCTTCACCGAAGTCGACCTTGATGGCCCCGACGCCCAGCCGCAGCAAATCGGCCAGCTTGCCCTGGTACCAAGTCACAGTTTCGGGATTGGAAAAATCGAGGATCGCATCTTCGTAGGGCCGCTCGCCGCCTTCGTTGCGGACGGCGTAGCCGTTCTCGACAATCGCGGGATAGAGCTCGTTTTTCGTGGTGAAGTATGGAAGCTGCCAAAGGCTGATTCGAAAGCCCTGCTCGCGCAAGTCGGCGATCATCTGCTTCGGATCGTCGAATCGGGATGGGGCGAACTTGTAGTTGCACTGCCAGTCGGTTTCGAACCAACCGGTATCGAGATGAATCACGTCGCACGGCACGCGATGGTCGCGCAGCTTGGCGGCCACGTCGCGGACCTCCGCCTCCGATTTGTACGTGATGCGGCTCATCCACAGGCCGAACGACCACAGTGGCGGCACGGGGCTGCGGCCGGTGAGCGCCGTGTATTCCGCAAGGATCTCCTTCGGGCTACCGAGGAAAATGAAAATGTCGAGCACGTCGTCGCCCGTGTAGATCACGTTCGACTGATCGAACGAGTGGCCGAAGTCGAACGTTACGGGCGTGCTGGTATGGACGAACATGCCATAGCCGTTGCTGCTGAGAAAGAACGGAATCGGCTTGTACATCTTTTGACTTTGCACACCCATGCCGTCGCGCAGGTAAAGAATCACCTTCTGGCCTCGCTTATCGAGGCGCGTGAACGACTCGCCGCAGCCGAAAATCTTGTCATCGTGCGCGAGCTCGAAGGCGGCCGCCGTGCTGCGACCGTAATCGCTGGCCCGGCGGACGAACGAGAACGGAATGCGTTCGGAGAAGGAGTTCGGCTCGTTGAGCTGCCGCGTGCGCGTGAGGAGCCGGCCTTTGGCGTCGTAGAATTCGACACGCCACGGGTTCTTGCTCATCTTCACTCGGCCGTATTCGCTGGTATACGTGACGGCATCGCCGTCGCTCTCGATCCGCCACGATCGGTCGCTCGGCACCGGGCCGGCCAGCATCAACGACCGCCCGTCGCCGAGCGGCACGCTGCGGGCGGCGCACCGCAGGCGCACCGTTCGGGGGCTCACAAAAGTCAACGAAAACGGCAGCTGCGGGTCGCGGTCGTATTCGGTGGGCGGGAATTCATTCGAACCGGCGCGGGCGAAAGCCAGGTCCACCTTGTTAAATGAAAAGTTTGTCTGCCGGCTGTAGCGATTCCAGCGAAGCGTGCCCGCTCCCGTCTCGGCGTCGAAGTC
>CAZHIV010000242.1:0-19623 GCA_964532675.1 uncultured Planctomycetaceae bacterium | reverse complement strand
CTTCAATCGCGGCTGGAAAAGGCCCAACTCCCACTGACGGTGCTGCCCGGCGCCGATGTGCGGATCGAACCGGAAATGATCGAGCGGCTCACGCGCGGCGACGTGCTGACGCTCGGCGACCATCGTCGGCACGTGCTGTTGGAGCTGCCGCACGAGTTGTACTTGCCGCTGGAGCCAGTCTTGGAGCAGTTGTCGCGGGGCCGGATGACGGGAATCCTGTCGCATCCGGAACGAAACCAGGGCGTTTTGCGCCGGCCCGAGGTGCTGGCGCCGCTGGTGGAGGCAGGCTGCTTGCTGCAGATCACCGCCGGGAGCTTGTGCGGCACGTTTGGCCCGGAGGCGCAGCAGTTTTGCGAACGGCTATTGGCCGACGGGATGGTGCATTTCGTGGCCAGCGACGGGCACGGCCCGCGGTCGCGGCGGCCGATCCTGCGACGTGCATTCGATCGGGTCGTCGAACTGGTGGGCGAGGCGACGGCCATCGATTTGTGCATCCACAACCCGGCTTGCGTGGCAGCCGGCCAGGCCGTGAATCCCGGTCGCCGCGAAGTGCGACGCCCGCGACGCGGCTGGGGACTTCAACGGTCGGCCGCATAACTCCGTACGATGAGGCGTCCATTGCGAATCGCGTTGTTGACCGTCGCCGTGACGGCGGCCGTCTTGGTCGCCGGCAGAGCATCCGTCGCGCCGGCCGCCTCGCCGGCCTGGGTCGATTCTCGGCAGGTGGGACCGTTCGTGATACAGGCCACCTTCTCGCTGGCCCCGTATGAGGGTTTATTCGCCGAGCTCCCGGAGCTGCAGCGCGAGCTGACCCGTACACTCGGCATTCCGCCGGCTCGGGACCCGATTTATGTTTACTTGTTCTCCGATGTCAACGAGTATCGCGATTACAAGAACGAGCACTTTCCGCGCCTGCCCTACCGGCCGGCACTCTTCATCCTCGAGGGCGGCTCGCCGGGCGTGTATGCCTATCACAAGCCGGACCTGGACGTCGACGTACGTCACGAATGCACGCATGCGCTGTTGCACGCCGCGCTGCCCGTCGTGCCGCTCTGGCTGGACGAAGGACTCGCCAAGTATTTCGAGGTGCCCCCGAGCCAGCGGGCCTTCGATCATCCGTATTTTGACGACTTGAAATGGAAGTGGAGCCTGCGGCTGGGCATGGTTCGGACCATCGAATCGCTCGAGCAGCGCGAGGATCTGACCGAGCTGGATGCGGCCGATTATCGCTGTGCCTGGGCTTGGGTGCATTTCATGTTGCACGGTCCCGAGCCCGCGCACCGGACGCTGGTTCAGTGCCTGGCTTCGTATCAGCGATGGGAACCCGCCGGGAAGTTCTCCGTACGGCTGGCCGAGGCGGTGCCCAACCCGAACGAGAGACTCATCCAGCACTTCAAGCACTGGCAGAAGTGATGGCGAACAACGGGTAGGGTTTTTGCTTTCAGCAAGATGTATTGCGACAGAATGGCGGGCGCTGATGTTAATTTTCGAGGGCTGGCAAAGGTTTAAGGAATATGCCGGTGAGTAGGCCATTTCGAATCAAGTTGGACGAAGTAGGGGGACGATACGGCTTCTACGAGTTCCGCAGCCCGCGACGGTTTTGTGGAGTAATCGTCGCTTCGAGTCGATTAATTGGTTGAGCTAGCAACTCACCTGACCGTGGGGCAGATAGCTGACAACTAATCCGGAACCAGGTGAAACAAGGAGTCAATATGAAACGGAATCCTACTGCAACGATAGCGGCCGCGTTGGCGTGCTTGGCTGTCGTGGTGCCATCGTCTGCATTTGCCGCGTCGCCGCCGGCAACGTCAAACGACGTGGCGCTTCGTGCGGGCGGTTTGCTCGTCGGCCAGGTCGTCGATACCCAAGGCGTGGTGAAGGCGGGCGTCCCCGTGTCGATCCGTCAGGGCGAACATGAAGTGATCCGCACGAAGACCGACCAGAACGGCATGTTTGCCGCCAAGGGCCTGCGTGGCGGGAGCTATGAGCTCGTGACACAGGACGGGAGCAGCGCGTGCCGCCTGTGGGCCGCAGATACCGCCCCGCCGGCTGCCCGGCCGGCAGCGCTCCTGGTGTCCGGCAATGACGTCGTCCGTGGCGCGCCTGGCGGCGGGATGATCGGCTGGATGAAAGCCCATCCCTACATCACGGCTGGAGGTATTGCTGCCGCGATTGCCACGCCGCTGGCGTTCATCGACGACGACGATGACGACAACGGTAGCTGAGTTTTCCGGAAGCGCGTCGAAGACGCCCTCGGTTAACTAGCGATTACATTGCTCGGCCCCGCGTATCGGCTGGCAAACCTGGCAGCAAAGCTGTCGGGCTTGCAGGCCGATCCGCGGGGCCGCTTGCATGCGCATCCGGGTTTCGGCCCTTCTGCATAGCAAATCGCTGTTTGTCGGTCGGCTGCTATTTGCTAAGCTTCCCGCCCCCGTTAATCGGGGTCTCGTCTTTCGCCCTGCGTATCGCACGCAATCCGGGCAGCACGTCGACACGCGTCGGTTCATCTAAATCTGCATCTGAAATAGGAACGCGAGATGAAAAATTTGCATTTGCTCTCGTATAGCGCCGCCTGGTTGGCACTCGGCGGCATGTGCCTGCCGACGCCCATGGCAGCCGGTAATGAAGCGGTCGCCTCCTCCGGCGCTGCGAGGCCCGCTTCGGCCCCCGCAATCAGGGTCCATGACGTCGCCCTGCAGCCGGGCGGACTGCTTGTGGGGCAGCTATTAAACGAACAAATGCAGCCCCTAGGCGGTTCCCGCGTTGCAATCCGCGCGAATGGGCAAACGGCCGCGGCCACTAAGACGGATGCCAATGGCGTGTTCGCCGTGGCAGGTTTGCGCGGCGGCGTCCACGAAGTTGTCGCAGGCGATTCGACCGAGGTTTGTCGTCTCTGGGCGCCGGGCACCGCGCCGCCTGAAGCCGAATCCCATCTGCGGTATATCCCCGGCAAGGGCAACCTTGTCCGCGGCCAATGGGGGCCGCCTCCGTCCTACAATTCGATGAAGAATTGGGTAACCAATCCCTGGGTGGTGGGCGGCATTGTCGTCACGGCCGTGGGCGTGCCCGTCCTGTTGAACAATTTGGACGACGACGACGATGACGATAACGGCAGCTAGATAATTGCCGACGTCGCGCCGTGGCGTGGCAGGTGCCATTTGTGGCTGTGCGCTAAGCTGCAAGCGGCTCAGTTTCGGTGCATTCTTGGCTGCGCACTTTCCGATCTTGATAGTAAGCGCGCCGTGCCGTCCCATGATGCCTCCGCGCGATCCCGTTTCGCACAAGGGGGAACGCCGTGGCTGCCGCCAGTTGGTTTCGCTTCGCCTACCTTGCCCACCTGTCTCAGCCGAAAAGTGTCCGCCAACTCTACCGGTTGGTGAAGCGTCACCGAGTTTGCCGGATAGTTGAAGTGGGAGTTGGCGACGTCGCGCGGGCCGCCGCGCTGATCGAGGTCGCGCAGCGCTACTCGCGGCAGCAGAGCGTGGCGTACACTGGAATCGACTGGTTCGATGCCCGGCCGCAGCCGCTGGCTCCGCTGTCGCTCAAGGAAGCGTATCGCCGGCTTCGCCCGACGGGGGCTAACGTGCGTCTGGTGCCGGGCGAGCCGGGCCGCTCGCTGGTCACGGCCGCCAACGCCCATCAAAATACCGATCTGATCGTGGTTTCCCACACCGTGTCCGACGCCGAACTGACGAACGCCTGGTTCTATGTGCCGCGCATGCTGCACCAGGGAACGATTCTTCTCCGCGAGCGGAGTGGCGACGAGGTGCAACCCACCTTCACGACGCTCACGCATGCACAGGTGTCTACGTGGGCCCAGCGCGATCCGCGACGCCGGGCGGCCTAGGTCGCCTAAGCCGCGTTTCGGCCGCCGCGCGCCCCTTCCCCGGAAGCCATTGCGGCGAGTACGATAAAGAGTGCCGTGCCAAAAAAACGGTTCGTGCGGCGAACCGCGCCGCGCGAGCCGTGTCTGGCCAGCGCAGGTACTCTCTATGTCGCATCGCGAGGATCACGCTCGCTTCTCGGTAGGCTCGGTCGTCGCCAACGGCGCCGACACGATTGCCATGCCGCGGGGACGCTTCCGCCATCAGCCGCACGACAGCAGCGTGGCCGAACGCGAAGAGGCCCGCCGGAATGTCAAGCTGGTGGAGGGTAGCACGCCGCATTTGAGCGCCGAGACGCGCGACTTGTTGCGCAATCGGCTGCGGATCGCCGCGGTGCTGTTCTTCATCGGCTTTCTTGCGTTTCTGGTGAGGTGGCTTTTCTATTGGGCCGATTGGTGGCCGCAGCACCAGATGATGTTCTATACCCATAGTGCGTCCACGATCATCCTTGGCGCTTTCGCGGTCCGGTTATGCAGGCACTGCATTTATTCGCTGCGGAAGCTGCGGGTTGCGGAGCTGTGCGTCTTTGGCACTCCGGCGTTGTTTTTCGTCGTGACAGGCTTACAAGATTTGGCTTATCTGGCCGAGGCTCCGGTGGGCGAAGCGCAACTCGGCGATGTTGCGATCCCCTGGATGCTCTTAATTTTTACCTACGCGCTGTTTATTCCCAATACCTGGCAGCGGGCTGCGGTCGTGCTGGGCATGTTTGGCGTGATGCCCGAGGGGATATTGGTGTATTCCTATATTGCGCCGGAATTGGAACGCTTGACTTCCCAGGCCGGGTACAGTGAGTTTGTCAGCGGCCAGAGCCTTGTGTTGGCAATTTCGGTAATGGTCGGGGTGGTCGGCGTGCACACGATCGGCACGCTGCGGCGCGAGGCGTTCGCGGCGCGGCAGCTCGGCCAGTATCGGCTGAAGCAGAAGATCGGCTCCGGCGGCATGGGCGAGGTTTACCTGGCCGAACACCAGATGATGAAGCGGCCCTGCGTCGTGAAGTTGATCCGGCCTGAGAAGGCGGGCGACCCGCGGATGCTGGCCCGTTTCGAGCGCGAAGTGCGGGCCACGGCCAAGCTGTCCCACTGGAACTCAATCGATATTTTCGATTACGGCCGCACCGCGGACGGCACGTTTTACTACGTGATGGAGTTTTTGCCCGGGCACAACATCGGCGAGATCGTCGAGGACTACGGCCCGATTCCGCCGGGCCGGGCGATCTACCTCATGGATCAAGTTTGCGCCGCGCTGGCCGAGGCCCACGGCATCGGCCTGGTGCATCGCGACATCAAGCCGGCCAACATCTTCTGCGCCTATCGGGGCGGCGTGTTCGACGTGGCGAAGCTGCTCGATTTCGGCCTGGCCAAGCCGTCGTTCGATACGGGCGGCGACGCCCGGCTCACGATGGAAGGCACGATCACCGGCTCGCCGCTGTTCATGTCGCCCGAGCAGGCCAGCGGCGAGGACAGCGTCGACGGCCGCAGCGATATTTATTCCCTCGGCGCGGTGCTGTACTTCATGCTCACCGGCCAGCCGCCATTCGTGGCCGACAACCCGCTCAAGGTGATGATCGCACACGCCTCGCAGGATGTGGTGCCGCCGCGGCAGGTCAATCCCGATTTGCCCGGCGAGCTTGAGGAAATCGTTCTCCGCTGCCTGGAAAAGGACCCCGATCACCGTTTTCAGGACGTGTCGGCTCTGCGACGCGCGCTGGGCGAGCTTGTGCTGAGCGACCGGTGGTCGAGCGACCTGGCCTCTGAGTGGTGGACCTGCCACGGCTGCCCCGAGCGCAAGAAACTGGCGGCAGAGCTAGTCGAGGCGGCGGCCGTGTGACTATCATGTTACGCGTCGTTCGCGCGCGGTAGTCTTCCCACCGCGCCTCGGTCCTTCAGATCAACTCGCGAATACTCCAGTCGAATGCTCTATCTTGAAACATTGCCCTGGCGGCGTTGCATAACGTGGTTGGCTTCGTGCCTAATGATATTGCTCGCTGACGTTAGTGCTTCTGCGAGCGAGCGTTGGACGGCGCAGCAGGCGAATGCCTGGTACGCCGAGCAGCCGTGGTTGGTGGGCTGCAACTTCGTTCCCAGCACGGCTATCAACCAACTCGAAATGTGGCAGGCCGATACGTTCGATCCGGCGACGATCGACCGGGAGCTGGGGTGGGCCAAATCGATTGGCTTCAATACGGTCCGCGTCTTTCTGCACGAGTTGCCGTGGCAGGAGGACCGCGACGAGTTCTTTGAACGCCTCGATGAGTTTCTGGCCATCGCCGCGCGGCACGGAATCCGGCCGATGATCGTGTTCTTCGATGGCGTGTGGGACCCCGATCCGCAAAGCGGCCCGCAGCGCCGGCCACGCACGGGCGTTCACAACAGCGGCTGGGTGCAGAGCCCGGGCCGCGTCGTACTGGCCGATCCCGCCAGGCAGGACGCGCTGCAGCCGTACGTGACCGATGTCCTCACGCGCTACGCCAACGACGACCGCGTGCTCGTGTGGGACCTGTTCAATGAGCCGGACAACCCGAACACCAACAGCTACGGCCCGCTCGATTTGAAGAACAAGGACGAGGCGGCGGCCCGGCTGGTTCGCCTCGCGTTCAAGTGGGCGCGAGCCGTGGAGCCGTCGCAGCCGCTCACCGTCGGCGTCTGGCGGCTCAAGGATTGGGACCGGCCGGAGCAGCTCAATGAAGTGCACCGGGCGGCCGTCGAGCTGAGCGACGTAATTTCGTTCCACGACTACGGCAAACCCGACGTGACCCAGCAACGGATCGATGAGCTCAAGACCTACGGTCGTCCGCTGCTCTGCACGGAGTTCATGGCCCGCGGCAACGGCAGCACCTTCGAGGACGCGTTGCCGGTCTTCAAGAAGGAGAAGGTCGCAGCCTACTGCTGGGGCCTGGTCGACGGCAAGTCGCAGACGAAATACCCCTGGCCCACTTGGCAGATGCCTGAGCTCGGCGAACCCGACCCCTGGCACCACGACATCTTCCACACCGACGGCAAGCCGTATCGGGAGGAAGAGGTAAAGACGATCCGCGAGCTGACGGGGCGAGGATAGATGGCCGTATGGCTTTGTCCGCGTCGCGTTCCGCGGCTAAAATACTAAGCTACGGCCCATTGCGGCAAACGCGGCCAACGGGGGGCGTGGTCTTGGCACGCCATTCACGAGCCGTTGCTGGGCGTATTTTTCGCCACTTTTATATATATGACCACGAAACCCCGCACACTGTTTGAAAAAATCTGGGACGAGCACGTCGTTCACGACGAGCCCGGCCGGCAGACGATTCTGTATATCGACCTGCACCTCGTCCACGAAGTGACCAGCCCCCAGGCGTTCGAAGGCCTGCGGCTGTCCGGGCGGAAGGTCCGCCGGCCGGAGCGCACGCTCTCGACCGTCGATCACAACGTGCCGACCACCGACCGCAGCCTGCCGATCGTCGACCCGATTTCGAAGCAGCAGATCGATACGCTTCGCAACAACTGCCGCGAGTTCGGCATCACGCTGTACGACATCCACGACATCCGGCAGGGAATCGTCCACGTCATCGGCCCGGAGCAGGGCTACACCCAGCCCGGCATGACGATCGTCTGCGGCGACAGCCACACCTCGACGCACGGCGCATTCGGCGCCCTGGCCTTCGGCATCGGCACGAGCGAAGTGGAACACGTGCTGGCCACGCAGACGCTACTGCAGTCGAAGCCCAAGACGCTCGAGCTCCGCGTCGACGGACGGCTCGGCCCCGGCGTCACGGCGAAGGACGTGATCCTGTACCTGATCGGGCAGATCACCACCAGCGGCGGCGTGGGCTATTGTGTCGAGTACACGGGCGACGTCGTGCGGTCCTTTTCGATGGAGAACCGTATGACGGTCTGCAACATGTCGATCGAGGGCGGTGCCCGCGCCGGGCTCATCGCGCCCGATGACACGACTTACGAGTATCTCCGCGGTCGGCCGCAGGCGCCGCAGGGGGCAGAGTTCGACAAGTCGGTCGAGCGGTGGCGGAATCTGCCCACCGAAGCCGGCGCTAAGTACGACAAATCGCTCGTGTTCGACGGCGCGCGGATCGCGCCGCAAGTTTCCTGGGGCACCAATCCGGGGCAAGTCGTGCCGGTCACCGGCCGCGTGCCCAAGCCGGGCGAGTTCAGCGACTCCAACGAGCAGAAGGCGGCCACCAGCGCCCTGGCCTACATGGGCCTGGCCGGCGGCGAGGCGATCCACGATTTGAAGCTGGACCGCGTGTTCATCGGCTCCTGCACCAACGCCCGAATCGAAGATTTGCGGGCCGCCGCCGCCGCGGTCAACGGCCACCGGGTCGCGAGTCATGTCAATGCGATGGTCGTGCCCGGCAGCGGGCTCGTGAAGCAGCAGGCCGAGAAAGAAGGGCTCGATCGCATCTTCAAGGAGGCCGGCTTCGAATGGCGCGAGGCCGGCTGCAGCATGTGCCTGGCGATGAATCCCGACAAGCTCGCCTCCGGCGAGCGCTGCGCGTCGACTTCGAATCGCAACTTCGAAGGCCGCCAAGGCCGAGGCGGAAGAACCCACCTGGTTTCCCCCGCCATGGCCGCGGCAGCGGCGTGCGCAGGGCATTTTGTCGATGTTCGCGAATGGGAATAGAATATAAGATGGAGTAGGTTTGCCAATGCCGCGGATTTTCAGGGCGATGAGCCGCGACGGTCACAGACCGCTGGTAGCGCCGACTGCACGTGGGCTAGGCGTCAGAAAGGGAATTGATATCGCAGTAGACGCATCCGGAAACGTGGGACCAGGTTCCGGCGGCATGTCGGTTGCTCCGGACTGGAGACTGCTGCCGCCTTGGCGAATTCCGCGTCGGCTGGCTCAAGTTGTGCCACAAGCGTCCGGCCGGAACGACGACGCATGCTGGCGGCTTGGCGAGGGCGATTTTGTTACCGAACTAATCGGTCAACACTTGCGCTTCGGACCGGATCGTCCGACGCACGGCGTGATTGAACCTGCCTATGAAATGTCATTGTCTTTTTATCAAGCTGCGCTAGCGGATACACAAGAGGATTGGATAATTGACGAGAGTTGAATAGCATGGTCGCGCGTGTCAGCCAACAAAGCGAACACTTTAGTAGCAGCGTCGCACTATTGATTCAGCTTCACTTACTCATGCACGACGGCAAGAGTGAGACGGATGAGGCCGATGCGGTGCGCGATCGGCTTGATGAGCCATGGAAGCACCTCACGGAAGAAGAAGCGCATCGCATACGGAATCTTTCCGCTGATCTAGCGTCCATTGAAGCGGATTCCCCCTTCCAGCATCCAAAGAGAGGGGGCATAACTAGGGCGGAAATCGCCAATCAGATCAAATCGGCTCGCCAATCGAATGAATATGAGAGGATTTTAGCGCTTCTTCGCGACCATGCAGAAGATGTCTCGGCCGATCATGCCGCGTTTCTTCGTGGCTGGTGCTATGAGCAACTTGGAGAGCCGGATGTCGCGAAGTTGTTTTTCGCCTATGCGGCGCGACTTGATGAGAAAAACGACCTGTATGCCGTGTTTGCGGCGTCTGTGTGAGCAGATTAGCTGCGCGTGCTGATGAAAGCCGTACTTCAACCTCTTGACTCTCATTGCCGCCCTCGGTCTTCTGGCCGGCGCGTGGATACGTCAGCAGGTGGTGTTTCCGCTCGTGCCGGCATTCGGCCGACTAGCTCGTCAATTGCCGAACCCCGTGCAAAAGTACTGTATCTTGACAATCCTGGCAGTTTCACTTTTTGGAACTTTCCATTTTGGGTATGTGTGGCGAAGAGAGCGAATTGGTCGTAAAACCGTGCCGACGTCGGAGCGGTTCCAGTGCCTTAATCCCGGATTCACCCAAAGCACTTCCGACCAAGAATGATCATGAAACCTTTCACCAATCACACCGGCCGCGTCGTGGCGATGGATCGGGCCAACGTCGATACCGATCAGATCATCCCCAAGCAGTTCTTGAAGCGGATCGAGCGGACCGGTTTCGGCGAGTTTCTGTTCTGGGATTGGGCCCGCCACGAGGACGGCTCGATCAATCCCGACTTCGAGCTCAACCGGCCCGAGGCGAAGGGCGCGAGTGTCCTCTTGGTGCGCCGGAATTTTGGTTGCGGTTCCAGCCGCGAGCATGCGCCCTGGGCGCTGGAGGACTGGGGCTTTCGCGTGATCGTGGCCCCGAGCTATGCCGACATCTTCTACAACAACTGCTTCAAAAACGGCATGCTGCCCATCGTGCTGAGCGAGGAGCAGGTGGACGACTTGTTCGAGCGGGCGGCCCGACCGGGTTACACGCTCTCGGCTGACTTGGAAACGTGCATGCTGAGCGACGACCAGGGCCTCTCGCTGCAGATCGACGTGGAGCCGTTCCGCCGCCATTGCCTCTTAAACGGCCTGGACGACATCGGGCAGACGCTCGAACACGAGGACAAGATTACCTCATATGAGCGGGCCCACGGCATCGCCGGATAGCGAAGCGATACGTGGTTTGAGCGGCTCCATTCGACAGGTGATTCATGTCGCGGCGGGAGAAGATCGAAGCGATGCTCGCCGACGACCCCGGCGATGTCTTCCTGCGTTATAGCCTGGCGATGGAGCTCGATAAGGAAGGCGACCACGACGCCAGCCTGGCCCGCTTTGCTGAGCTCGCGCAGAATGACCCGGCGTACGTGCCAGCCTTTTTCATGGCCGGGCAGCAGCTCACCCGCCTCGGCCGAGTTGACGAAGCCCGCACCGTTCTCCGCCAGGGCATCGCGGCCGCAAGAACGCAAGGTGATGCACACGCGGCTGGCGAAATGAGCGAGTTCCTGGCCTCGCTCGGCGAAACAAACTGCTAAAGCTCCCGGGGCGACCCGCTACAGTGGTTTCAATTTGATATTCTTGTACCACGCGTCGTGCCCGTGGTCCTGCAGGCCGAGGTGGCCTTTGCGCGGGAAGTCGCGAATCGCTTTTTTGAATTTGTGGCGCGAGCCGTCGGGGCGGCGGCTCGGTTGCGTCCACTCATCGCAGTCGATCGACGCCACTTTCTCGCCGTTGACGGTGACGTCGATACGCGGCCCCTGGCAGCGGATTTCGAACGTGTCCCATTGCCCCCGGCCGCGCGAGGCGTTTTTCGAGGGCGCGACAAGGTCGTACAGCGCGCCGAAGCTGTGCACCCCCGGCTCCAGGTCCGAAGCGACCTGCACTTCGATCGCCGACTGCACGGGGGCCATCAGATCGCCGACGCGAAGGAAAATGCCGGAGTTGCACCTCGGCTGGTCCATCTTCACGTCGCACTTGAAAACGAAATCGCCGAACGGTTTTTCGTACACGAGCAGATACCCGCCGGTGCCATGCACATTGATCGAGTAATCTTCGATCGTCGCACGGACCGGCGAGCCGTCGTTGTTCTTCCAACCTGCCAGGTCGTTGCCGTCGAACAGCAGCATCCACCCTTCGGACTTCTCTGCGGACGTCAATTCATTATCGGCCGCTTGAGCGGTTCCAGTGATCGCTGTTGCAACGATAGTCAATGCAATGCAGCATCTCACGCAAAGGCGCCAGGGCGCAAAGAAACGTAGTAAGTCAATATTTTCAAGTCGCACAGTAAGCTCCCACGGTCGGTGCAATCGCTGCATGCTTTGCGCCTTAGCGTCTTTGCGTGAACTATAATCGTTTCGTGCCGCACGCGCCGGCGACCGCGCAGGAGGTACACGAATCGCAGCCGCCACGGCCTTTCACTTCCTCGGTGCCGCAGCCGGGGCCGCAGCCTTCGATGAGCGCCTCGGTGAACTTGCGGAATTGAACCTTCGCCTCGTACGCCTCGGCCAGCTGCTCGGTATACGCCTCCAACTCCGGCGTGACGTCGCCGAGGAAATAGAAGAACAGGCCCTGGCCGTCGAACAGGTGCTCGACGTCGACCAACGTGGCGCCGACGCCGTTCTTCTCCAGCAGCGCAGCGCATGCATCGTAAGCCTCGCGGCGATGTTTCTCGAGCCGGGCCTCGAGCAGGTCGTCCTGCACCGTCATCCGGCGAAGGATGTCGCCGTCGGCGAACGCGCGGCTGTCGTCGCGATCATCCGGCGGGGACAGCACGTCGCCAATTTCCAAGCCGCGTCGCGTGCGGACGACCACTCGGCTGCGGCGCGGATAGCGCAAGGCGTCGACGGCCGCAAACCGGCCGACCTGCCCCATCGCCCCCACGCGAACTAGGTGATACCGAGACATACTCCTATTCTGGCTGCCGTTTCCACGAATGCCAAGCTCAGTGCCGGTCCTCTTGCGTCGATCGGCCGGGTGGGCATACTACGTACGGACCAGAGGTCCGGATGCACAGTCTGATTCCAAAAAGGGGTGCCTTTGTGAGCGACTCCACGACGCTGGCTGAACCGAGCAATTACGCCTTGACAAGCGGGTGGCAGCGGCTCGCGGACCGCGTTCTGGCCGGCGACATTCTGTCGGCCGACGAAGCGCTGGCCGTGCTCGGGTGCCCGGACGACGAACTGCTCGAGCTGCTCGCGGCCGTGTATCGCGTGCGGCGCCGGTGGTTCGGCAACCAGGTGCAGTTGTATTTCTTGATGAACGCCAAAAGCGGACTGTGCCCGGAGGACTGCGGATACTGCTCGCAGTCGAAGGTCTCCGAGGCGGAAATCCCGCGCTACAACTTGCTCAGCCGCGAGAAGCTGCTGGACGGCGCGCGCGAGGCCGCCGAGCGGCAGGCTCGCACGTATTGCATCGTGATTTCCGCGCGCAGCCCGAACGAACGCGAGATGCGGGCCGTTACGGCGATCGTGCCGGAGATCAAGCGGCAGTTCAATCTCAAGATTTGCGCCTGCCTGGGCCTGTTGACGCCCGAGCAAGCGGCGCAACTGAAGGCCTGCGGCGTCGATCGGGTGAATCACAACCTCAACACCAGCGATTCTTTCTACCGCGAAATCTGCACCACGCACACTTTTGGCGACCGGCTGGCGACGCTGCGGGCCGTGCGCGACGCCGGACTCGAGATGTGCTCGGGCGGCATTATCGGTATGGGCGAGCAACCGAGGGATGTCGTCGACATGGCGCTCGCGCTCCGCGACTTGGGCGTGCAATCGATTCCCGTGAACTTCCTCAATCCCATCGACGGCACGCCGCTCGCCGGACGCTGGCACCTCAACCCTCGGTACTGCCTTAAAGTGCTCGCCATGTTTCGGCTGGTGAACCCCGACCGCGAGATTCGCATCGCCGGCGGTCGCGAGCTGCATCTTGGCAGCATGCAAGCATTGGCGCTGTATGCTGCCAACTCGATCTTCGTCGGCGACTATCTCACCACTCAGGGGCAGCCTCCCGAGGCGGATTATCAAATGATCCGCGATTTGGGGTTTGAGATTGTCCACAACGGCGAAGCGGCGACGAGTTAAGTCACAAGCGAGTCGTGTGGCCCAGGGGCCGTCGCATTTTGCGCATTCTTCGCACTCTGCTTTATCGGAAAAGTTCCCGAATTGCGTTAAACGCGGCCGCCGGAAGCGTCGATATTGCGCCGACAGTAGGCAAAGTACGTCCGCTGTGGGACCGTGCGCACGGAAGCGACTGGTCCCACGGCGGCTCGAAGATTTCCCCCTGATGGCAAGGATGCGATCATGACTCGTCGCCATGTTTTTCTGTTCACCGCGCTTCTAATGAGCCCGATGTTTGCCGCGGCGGCGTGGGGCGAATCGTCGAGCGGAAGCAAGACTCTGGCCGAGCGATTGGCGGCGCTGCGTCGCGGCTTTTCGCCCGCGGCGGCCGAGAGCGGCGAGGCCGTGGCCGAGACGTCCGCTGCTCCGCAGTCGGCGACATCGCCTCGTGCCGGTTCGGTTCCGCAAACACCGGCGCAGGAGACGGGCAATCGTGCGGCGTTGCCCGGTTTGGGCGGCTCACCTTTGCCGCAGGGGAAGTGGACGCCGCGCAACGGCGCAGCCGGTCGCACCGACGTTGCTCGGGAACTGTCCGCCGATTACCCGGTGATCCGAGATATTGCCGCCGACAAGTCGGCCGAATCGCGGCGGAGCGACGCCGCGGCCGAATCGCCGACGGCGAATTCGCCGAGCCGTCATTCGCCGCACCTGCGGAGCACGCCGCATATCAACCCGGACGAACTACAACGTGAATTGGCCGGGTCGTTTTCGTCCAGCCGTAGCGGGCCGGCTACGCGAACGGCGCGAGCGAACGGACGCGCGCAAGCCGAGAGCCCGTCTGCCGAGGAGCCATTCGCCTTACCTCAGGTCGAAGCGGCGGCACCGGTCATCGCTGATCGGCCGGCCAAGCCGTTGAAGGTGCAAGCGCCGCAATCGGAGTCCGATGCGCCGGCTCCTTCGTCGGCCAGCGCGGCGGAGGCATTCGGCGCAACAACTGACGCGCATGATTCGCTGGGCGGAAGCAGCTTCGCCCGGTCTCCGAGGTTGAATTCGAACGAGCCTGCGACTCCGATTGCCGCCGACCCCATGCAGCACAACGAGCGCTTTGGCGAAGCGCTGCAGATGGCCAACGGCGGCGATCCGACGGTGCTCCTGTCGAATCAAACGCCGACCATCAGGGCCGACATCCGCGGCCCGAAGCAGATTCTCGTCGGCCGCGAAGCCGTGTATCGCGTACGGCTCGAAAATCAGGGCGCCACGGCAGCCGACGGGATCGTGGCCACGGTCCGCATTCCCTCCTGGGCCGATGTCGTCGGCACCGCGGCCTCGCAGGGCAGCGTTCAGCCATCGCAAAACGCGACGACGCCCACGAACCTCGAATGGCAACTATCGCGCATTGAGGGTCGGGCCAGCGAAACGCTCGACATCCAGCTTGTGCCGCGCGAGGGCCGGCCTTTGGAACTCGGCATCACCTGGACCGTCGCGCCGGTCGGCTCGCGGGCCATTGTGGAAGTGCAGGAGCCCAAGCTGCAGCTCGACGTGGCCGGCCCGAACGAAGTTTTGTTCGCCAAGCCGCAGGTGTTCCGACTGACGTTGTCGAATCCCGGCACCGGCCCGGCGGAGAACGTGAAGATCGATCTGGTGCCGCCCGGTACGGCCCAGGAAACAGTAACCAGCCATCCGTTCGGCAGTTTGAAGCCGGGCGAGAGCAAGACGGTGGAAATCGAGCTCACGGCTCGCGAGGCCGGCAAGCTGCAGGTCAAGGCGATCGCGTCGGCCGAAGGGGGCTTGACGACCGACGTGTCGAAAGAAATATTCTGCCGCAAGCCGGAGCTGGAGGTCGATTGGCGCGGCCCGGCTTCACAGTACGCGGGAACCATCGCAACGTATTTTTTCCGCGTCCGCAATCCCGGCACGGCGCCGGCCGAGGACGTTGCCGTACAAGTCACGCTGCCCGAGGCCGCCGAGTTCGCCACTGCCAGCGAAGGCCAGTCGTTCGACGTTCAGCGCCGGCAGGTTACCTGGCGGGTCGGCACGCTGGCTCCCGGCGACGACAACTACATGGAACTCAAGTGCGTGGTCAAGAAGCCGGGCGTCAACGAATTCCAAATTGCCGCGGCGACCTCGGCGGGCGATCTGACGGACAGCGCGACGGCCGAGACGAGCGTGATCGCCCTGGCCGACCTGAAGCTGGAGGTGAGGGACCCCAGCGGCGCCGTGGCGGTAGGCAGTCCCGCCGTGTATGACATTCGCGTGATGAACCGCGGCACGAACTCGGCACGGGACGTCAGCGTGGTGGCATTGTTCTCGGAGGGCATCGAGCCGGACCAGGCGGAAGGCGCGATGTACACCGTAGCGGACGGCCGCGTGGCCTTCCGGCCCATCGACGATCTGGCGCCGGGGCGCGAGGTTACGCTCCGCATCCGCGCCCACGCCATCGAGGCCGGCACGCACGTGTTCCGGGTCGAGGTGCACTGCCGCGACGCGGAGATCAAGCTGGCGGCTGAGGAGACGACGCGGTTCTATACCGACGACGTGCCGGCCGAGGCCGCAGCGACACGACAGCCGCAAGCCACGGCCAGCCGTCAGGCCTTCGAGACCGCCCCGAGATAATCGTAGGTGAGTAGGTGAGTAGGTGAGTAGGTGAGTAGGGAGGCAATCCTGTTTTGCTACTTAGAGCCTATCCCAGAACCGTCGGGGACTGGCTCATTTTGCGGAGTCTTCGGAGCAAAATGTGACTGTCCCCCTCTCCGCAGACGGTTCTGGGATAGGCTCTTACTCACTTACTCACCTGCTCACTGACTCACACGGATTTCATTTGATTGCTGATGCTTGATTCCATCCGCACTTGGTGGCTGGGCACGATGGAGCCCTGGGTGGACCGCTATCTGGCCGGCCGCGAGCTGCTGGGCATCGCCGCCGAGCGGTGGCTGCTGGCGCTTGCCGCGCTGGCTGCAACGTTTGTCGTGCTGCGGCTGGTGAAGCGGCTCCTGTGGAATCGGGCCAACCGGATCGCGGAGCGGTTCGATTCCAACCTGGCCCGCGGGTTGGCGGGCATTCTCGACGCGCTTCGCTGGTGGTTCCTGCTGGCAGCCGCCATTTGGGTCGGCGTGCTTGTGCTCAATCTCGATGCCGACAACCCGGCGCTGCTCGTGCTGCAGTCGGCCGTCAGCATTCTATTGATTCTCCAAGCAGCCCTCGCCGGCGGGCGGTTCGTCTCGTTCGCCGCCGAACGGTACGGCCGACAGCATTTCGCCGACGACCCGGCTGGGCTCACGATGCTCGTCGCGGTGGCGTTCCTGGGGCGGCTCGCGCTGTGGGCGATCGCGTTTCTGCTGATCCTGGAAAACGCCGGCGTCGAGGTGACCGCGCTGGTGGCGGGCCTCGGCATCGGCGGCGCGGCGCTTGCACTGGCCTCGCAAAACATCCTCAGCGACTTGTTCGCGTCGCTCTCCATCGTGCTCGACCGCCCGTTCGTCCTCGGCGATTTCATCATCGTCGGCGAGTCGATGGGAACGGTCGAGCACGTCGGCCTGAAGACGACGCGCTTGCGAAGCCTCTCCGGCGAGCAGCTCATCTTCCCCAACAACGACTTGCTGCAGAGCCGCATTCGCAACTTCAAGCGGATGGCCGAGCGACGCGTGGTGTTCTCGATCGGCGTGAAGTACGAAACGCCGCGCGAAAAAGTCGAGGCGATCCCGGGGATGATCCGCGAGGCCATCGAGGCGCAACAGAACACGCGTTTCGACCGGGCCCATTTCCAGAAATACGGCGACTCGGCGCTGATCTACGAGGCGGTCTACTATGTGCTCTCGCGCGACTATACCCGCTACATGGACATCCAGCAAGCAATCAACCTGCAGCTATTCCACCGCTTCGCGGGGGAGGGCATCGAGTTCGCGTATCCGACACAAACGCTGTACTTGAACCGCAGCGAGCCGGCCGAAGCCGCTTGACGGCCACCGAAAGGGGGACAGGCACAATTTGCTCCGAGGACTCCGCAAATTGAGCCAGTCCCCGGCCGTTTTGTTGAAACGCTCTCAGGTCACCCGGGGCAGGCCGCCGACGGCCGTCGCGGAGTCAGGCGTGCTGCCCAAGCCTATTGCGTCGCGCGCGAAACACGATTTTTTATTGCAAAAGTCGCTCGTTTTGCAACGACGATCCGAAGCCCCGGCCGCCGAATGCAGCGTCTTCGCCCGACGGACCGTACCAAAACTCACCCCCTATTGCGAAACGCGCCTGCAATCGGCTCGCAGCCTGGTGCGCGTCGTGGCAACGAATGGTGAGCGCACACCGGCAGCGCAAAGCTGCGCTCCCGCAGCGGGGCGAGCCGTGGTCGTCCGAATTTATTGAGGGTGTCCGGGAATTCAAGGTGGCCGATGCCATTGTAGGGAACGCCCTCCGCGACGTTCCGTGCCTGCCATTGTAGGGAACGCCCTCCGCGGCGTTCCGTGCCTAGGTGCAGATCGGCGGAACGGCACAGAGGCCGTTCCCTACAGGGTTGGTTCCCGGATGGCCTCAATTAATTGATCCGAGTTTCCAAAGAACGACGGCCGCGGCAAGCGCAGCCATGCCGGTATCGGCGTGGAAGAAAGCCTAGCAGATCAGCGGGGCCATTTCAGCATGTTTTATTGGCCACCCGAGACGAACTGGGTGCCAAGAGTTTGCCGCCCCTTGTTTGGCACTGTTGGCTTAGCGTTGTGCTGGAAGATTTCGGACCGACGGGAGGGGCGATGCCGAACGCTAGAGTTCTAAGCCAAGTGCTTCGCGGTACTTCATCCGTTGGTTTCCCTTCCGATCCTTACCGCGTTTGATGCTCTTTTCATGTTGGCAGACTATGGATATCACAGCGAAACTTCCCTTTGGTAAGGGCTTTCGCTATGATTGTGTTATCTAGGCTCAATCGCGCGAAAGCCGGTTGAATCTGCCCGCGGTCGCGTGCCAACGCTTCCGGGGGTTTTTTCTTTTCGACTCCACTTATTGTAGCAACAAATAGTGCTGGTTGCAAGGGTTGACGCCAAAGTTTTTGTTGCTACATTTAAATTCATGGAAAAACAGCCACGGATGGGGCGTCCGCCTAAGCCCCCAGAAGAACGCAAGGCGGCCGAGCTGCGAATCCGATTGACCGAAGCCCAAAGGGCCGAGCTAGACGCTGCCGCTGGCCAGGACACGTCTACGTGGGCCAGGGGAGTGCTTCTGAGGGCTGCTAGGCGTCGTGGCAGCAAGTGAGCGGAGAGAGGGGGTTCGATCGCATCCGTGCGGGCACGGACCCCTTAGGCGGTTTATAAGACCGCTGTGGCAGCCAAGCCACGGGTTGGCTCTCCGATTGTATTGAGGGTGATTCGATCATGCGATTTGAGGATTGCTGAAAATCCGAACCTGATTTTTAGAAAAATGCTGCGATAACAAACCCGCCCGCAATTGCCAATGCAAAACGCGATATAGAGCCCCATCCACAACTTAAATGGACTCATTGCATGAGGAGTCGAATGGACATTGCCGTTTACGCTACTGCCGCGATTGGCGGTATTCTGCTTATTATCGCCGGAGCATTTTCGAGTGGTGGTCATCGCGATTGGTCCATTTGGGCAAGCTGCTTAGCGACAATGTTTTTTGTAGTAAGCGGATTTTCCTGGTATCAGGACAAAGTTTGGACTGATGACTCTGTCACAACGGCCGACCCGACCAAGCGAGATCTTATCGTTCCATTGGTCCCGCGGCTTGTCGTAGATTTTGAGAACGCTAAAAAGCCGCGCATCGAATGGCGAGTGAAGAATGCGAGCAGCTCGCACACACTCAGGGTCAACGGGGTTAGTGGCAGTTCGCTTGTACGGCCAAAAGGCCATTTGGACTGTACAACAGAAATTAATAGGAGCGAGAAGCTTGCCTGGACCCGGGGGCCAGCTATCACCATCACTCCCGGCGACGAAAGTGGATTCTCGACGATCGCGGCGGACTTGACAGAAGATGCGTATAAATTGGTACTTGCGGGCGATAAGGAATTTCTGGCTTATCTTGCAGTGGCCTATACTGACTCGGCCGGCCATCCACGGCTCTCCGCAGCGTGCTGCCTTTTCGATCCAGATCGCGAGTCCTTTATGAATTATGACCCTGAACTGCAACGGCTTGGCGAATTCGTGCCGGTGGAAAACACGACATTTCCCCGGCGTCCATCCATTGAGTACGTGCGCGGGACAATGACCAGCTTTGAGCCCGATCATCCGATAGACTTCACACTCGTTTTTAGGAATCCCGGCGCGACTGAAGCGCGCGTTTATCGCGCAGGTTTGAAATTTGATTTTGTAAATAAAATGGACGATGTCGATGAACTTTTGCCAGTAATGATCCACACCCTCGCCCCCAGCCCGCACGCTGCGACCGTTGCACCATTTGCCAACTATGAA
>CAZHIV010000241.1:0-3032 GCA_964532675.1 uncultured Planctomycetaceae bacterium | reverse complement strand
GCGTGGCCGCCGCCGACCGTCAGCTCGCGATGGATCGTGCTGCGGTCACGCCCCATCAACTCTGCGATTTCCGGGTTCGGCTTTCCTTTTCTCTTCAACCTGTATAGGAACTGTCGCTCCTGATACGTAAGATGATTAGCCATCGCTGGGCCTCCGTGCGAACGTCGCTTGTCACAACCGCGACATTCAAACGACCCAGCGATCCTTTCACCAACATCAGTTTTCAATGTTGCAATGGCCGAGCTGGCACAGGCTGTCGGGCGGCGTCTCTTTCGTCGACGAGCGCTCGAACGTGCAACGCGGGCTGCGTCCGGTCCAACTGAAAGTCCGCTCAGCCACCCAACGTTTGGGCGGCAGCACGAAACCTTTCGCGTCGGCAGGACGAGAAACAATCTCCAAATCCCAATCCGGTCGCTGGCGCGTCATCCAAGCGTTCAAACCTATCAGCCAATAGGTAGGGGAGAGCCGCGATAGAGGGTGTCAGGCGAAATAAACCATCGCCAAACCGGTGTTTCGACTCTTCTGCAGAGAATGCTTGAGTGTATCGTGGACTCGGCACGTCCTACAAGTAGTCATTTCCGGCCAACCTACGACAGTCCAGCGTGGCAAGCGTGTAGCGGGCTGGCGGCGAAAGCAACACTGGCTCGAGATACGTGTTATCTTCAAGGTAGTTTGATTGCACACGGTGGTTGTAGTTCCGATCCTGGCGGTCGTTGGCCAGGCAGGATTGGCTGCGCGGCCGATCGTTTCGCTGGTGTGAATAGAGGAAAATGCGGTGGAGACATTGGTTGACCTGTTGCGGGCTCGAGTGCAAGCGGTTCCTGAAAAGATCGCGTTACGACATCTAATTGGCGGCGAGGTCGAAGATCAGCTTCTCACCTATGCCGAGCTGGAGCGACAGTCGCGGGCCATCGCCGCGGCGCTGCTGGAACGTGACGCGACCGGACAGCGGATAGCGCTGATTCACGATTCTGCATTCGATTTTCTCCCGGGGTTCTTAGGGTGCTTGTTCGCCGGCGCCGTCCCGGTCCCGCTGCCTGCGCCACGCTCGCGGAACACGCTGCCGCGCACGATCGCGATTCTAGATCACGCCCAGCCGTTGCTATTGCTCAGTGATACGGCGACGGCTAGACGCGTGCGCAAGTTGACGGCTGCAGATTCTCATCTCGAATGGCTCAACGGCAACGAAGTCGATCCGGCGCAAGCAAGTGCATGGCGCCCCCCGCTTTGCCAGGCGGACACGTTGGCGTGTTTGCAGTACACCTCGGGTTCGACGCGCTTGCCCGCAGGGGTCATGCTCAGTCATCGAAATTTTATCGCGAACCTTGCGGCCATCCGGCAATGTTTCGGCACAGATGACGAGGTCCAAAACGTCTGCTGGCTGCCGCACTATCACGACATGGGGCTCGTCGGGGGGCTGTTGTCGGCGATCGAATGTGGAGCGACAACAACGCTGCTGCCGCCGGCGGCATTCCTGCAGCGGCCGCTCCGCTGGTTGCAAGCGATCACGCAGTTCTCCGGCACTCACAGCGGCGCGCCGAACTTCGCGTATGCCTTTTGCACGCGAAAGATTCCGGATGAACATCTCGACCAGCTCGACCTCAGCTCGTGGCGCGTGGCGTTTAACGGGGCCGAGCCGATCCAAGCGCATACGCTGCGCGCATTCGCAGACCGCTTCGCCCGGTGCGGTTTCCGGCCACAGGCGTTTCTGCCCTGTTACGGGTTGGCGGAGGCGACTCTGCTGGTTGCCGGCAAGCCGTACGATGCTTCACCGACATTCCACACAGTTGCCACCTCGCCGGCCTCAGCCGGCTCGCCCGAAGGTTCGCGAGAGCTCGTTTCCAGTGGGCGCGTTGTCGTCGGTCTAAGTGTCATCATCGTCGATCCGCAGACCGGGCGCCCATGCAATGAGGACGAGGAGGGCGAAATCCTCGTCGAGGGATCCAGTGTCGCTGCGGGCTATTGGGGGAACCCGGAGGAAACGGCTGCCACTTTTTCCGCAACATGGGAGGCGGATTCGGAAGGGCAACGCTACCTCCGGACTGGCGATCTCGGCCGGCTGATCGACGGGGAGTTGTTTGTGACCGGGCGGTGCAAGGATTTGCTGATCATCCGGGGTCAGAACCACCATCCCCAAGACATCGAGACGACCGTCGCCGCCAGTCACCCAGCCCTTGATCCGTACTGGGGCGCGGCGATTTCCATCGAGTCGGACGGCGAAGAACGTCTCGTCATTATCCATGAGCTCACCCGCGAGCATCGGCAGCACGATCCGGAGCCGATCGTTGCGGCCCTTCGGGCGCAAGTCGGCGCGACGCACAACGTGCAAGTCTTCAGCGTCTTGCTGCTTCGACCGGGGCAATTGCCAAGGACGTCGAGCGGCAAGGTGCAGCGGGCACAGAGCCGAGCTGCTTATCTCGACGGCAGTTTGAAGGCGCTTCACCATTGGACGGCCAAATCGAGCAGTGTGGAGTCGACCGCGTTCCGCGATTCCACGAACGGCGAAGAGCGCTTTGACGTATTGTCGTCCTCCGAAATGAGAGAATCTCTAATTGCAACTATTGCTCGACGCGTGGGTCTCCCGCCCGCGGAGATCGATCCTCGCGCCGAGTTCGCGCAATTCGGACTTGGCTCCGCGGCGAGCGTGAGCGTGGCGGCCGAACTGGAGGACGTCCTCCGGCGGCGGCTGTCTCCTACGTTGTTGTACGAATACCCGACGCTGGAAAAGTTGACTGAATATCTCTCGGCGTCCGGCGAAACCGCAAACTTGCCTCCATCCGCGACGGCTTCGTCGAATCTCTCGATCCGCACGGAGATGACCGCGGACGCCCTGCCCGTGGCGATTGTCGGCCTCGCCTGCCGTTTTCCCGGAGCGTCGAACGGGGATGAATTCTGGTCGTTGCTGCGCGACGGAGTCGATGCCATCCGCGACCGGCCGGACCGCGATTGGGCCGACAACTACCTCGAACATGGGGATCCCCCGGCCATTCCCCTTCGCGGTGGTTTTCTCGACGGGTTGGATTGCTTCGACG
>CAZHIV010000240.1:0-12080 GCA_964532675.1 uncultured Planctomycetaceae bacterium | reverse complement strand
AAGTAGAGGAAGCCGTCGTCGTCCATGCGGACGAGGTCGCCGGAGTAGCACACTTTCTCCGCGTCGCCGACTCCCGGAAGGGGCAGCGGGTGCGGCCGGAGCACGCGGTCGGTCAGTTCGGGGTGGCCCCAATAGCCGAGCGAGACGGTCGGTCCGCGGTGAACCAGTTCGCCGATTTCGTCCGGGCCGCACAGCTTGCCGTCCGCGTCGATCACCAGAATTTCCGTATCGGGAATGGCTTTGCCGATGGACGTTGGTCGCCGGTCGACTTCCTCCGGCGGCAAGTAGGTGGAGCGGAACGCCTCGGTCAGGCCGTACATCAGGAACACTTGCGTCCGCGGCAATAGTTCGCGCAGGCGCTGCAGCACATTGAGCGGCAGCGCGCCGCCGGTGTTGGTGACGTAGCGCAAGTGCTCGGGCGGCCGGGTGTGGAGCTGCGAGCTATCCTGGGCGAGCAGGTTCCACAGCGAGGGAACGCCGGCGAGGCCGGTGATCCGCTCCTTCTGGAGCATGGCGACGATCTCCCTGGCAAACAGGAACTTCATCACCACGCAAGTGGCGCCCTGCTGGATGGCGGTGGTCAACTGATTCAACCCGGCGTCGAAGCTGAACGGCAATACTGCGAGGATACGATCGGCGTCGGTAATCGCCAGGTATTGCGAGACGATCGACGCGCCGGCGATGACGTTTGCATGGCTGAGCATGACGCCTTTCGGCTTGCCGGTGGAGCCGGACGTGTAGAGGATCGCCGCCAGGTCCTTTTCGATGGCCTGGTCGACAAGGGCGGCGGCGGGCTCCCGGTCGCAGAGCGCCTCGAACTCGTATCGGGCGATGAAGCCGTTCTGCTTCGTCTCGCTTCGGTCGCCGACCACGACGACGAACTCCAGCGACGGGCACTGGCGGATCACCGCTTCGAGCTGGGCGAAGCGGTTCGCATCGGTGACGAGAGCCTTCATCTGGCAATCGCGAATGATGTGCTCGACCTGGCTCGGCACGAGCGCGTGATGGATCGGCACGAAGACGCCGCCGGCGCGGGAGATGCCGAACGGGCTCGTGGCCAGCGCGAGGGAAGGCTCGAGCAGCACGCCGACGCGGTCGGAGCGCGCCAGGCCGGCCGCTCGCAGGCCGTCGGCCAGGCCGGCCGTGTGCCGCCACATCGCGGCATACGTGTGCCGCTCGTCGCGGTGGACGACGGCTTCCTTTTCCGGGAACCGGGCCGCGCTGGCACGCAGCATGTGATGCACTAGGAAGTCCATGATCCGTCCTCCCGGGAGAGCTTCTGAGCAACGAGGTCGGTGATCCGCGCGATCGACTCGAAGTGGTCGGCCAGCATCTCGTCGTCGGCGACCGTCAGCTGAAACTCCTTTTCGATGAACGTGACGACTTCCAAAATGCCGAGCGAGTCGATGATGCCGTTGGTCAACAGCAAATCGTCGGCGCCGACGTCGCGGCTCCGCGCGGCGGGAAATTGCTGCAGGATGAATTGGCGCACGGCCGCTTCGATCGCGCCGCGCGTCGCAGAGGCTTTTACGTTATTGTCGCTGGAAATGCTGCTCATGATGGAATTCTCAGGCTTCTTTGCGGCAGAAATAGACTCGTTCGTTGGGGTCCACGCCCAGTTCGAGCGCGGCGTCTCCGAGGCGGCGGGCAAAATCGTCGGCGGTCACCAAAAAGCCGGCCTCCGCGAGGCGGTGTGCGTAGTCGGGGCCGTAGCGGCGGACGTGGTCGTGCTGGCCGAACAGCCGCTCTCGCTCCCGCGGGTCGGTGATCGTGGGGTCTTCCAACGTGGCCTCCGCGGTGATCGGCACCTGCAGCACGGCCCACCGCCCCGGCTTCAACACGCGATAGAACTCGCGCATCGCACGCCGGTCGTCCGGCACGTGCTCGAGCACGTGGCTGCAATAAATCGCGTCGAACGAGTTGTCTGGATATTGGATGTCCGTGATGTCCATCTTCACCATGGCGCCGACGTCGAACAGGTCGGCGGAGAGGTAGTCGATGTAGTCTTTGCTGCGGAAGAGCCTGGTGAACAGCGGTTCCGGGGCGACGTGCAGCATCCGCTTGGGCCGAGCGTCGAACAAATCGGTTTCCTGCGTGAAGAACAGGTACAGCAGGCGGTCGCGCTCGACCGCGCCGCACACGCCGCATTGCGCGTTGGCCCTGGGAACGACGCCGTACGGCTTGAACCGGCGAAGGCGCGTATCGCAACACGGGCAGTAGCGCTGGTCGCCCGCCTCGGCAAATCGCAGCACGGGGCGAAACCTGTCGCGCGCCTGTCCGAGAGCCCTTTTCGCGGCCGTTCTGAAGGTTTTGTTGCTGATCATGGTCGGGTTGCAAAATGAAAGAGAGATTTTTCGGAGCAAATTCTGTAGGGAACGGCCTCTGTGCCGTTCCGCCGGCCCACCGTCGCGGAACGCCGCGGAGGGCGTTCCCTACAGATTCACATATTATTCTAATTCCTGGCCAACCTCACGTACTTCGATGTTACTTCACTATTCACGGACGCCGCCGGCGCGGCACGGGTGGCGAGATTGGTCCATTCCAGAGCCTGTGGCGGCAGTGAAGGGTCCCTGTCGTTTGCAGTAGCGTCGAACGGAGCCCGAGCCTCGCCGGCGCGAATTTGCACCGGGCGAGCGCGCTCGGCCGCCGGGCCCTCGACGTGCCATTGTCCGTCGGTCGAATGACGGAGATAGGACCGATCGCGCTGGCGCCACCACGCTGCAACTTCCCGCGGCAGCGCGTGCCACATGCCGGGCATTTCGCGCGCCTTGGTGAGCAAGCGGCGATAGGCATCGAGGCGGTGCTCGTTATCGAGATAGTCCGGGTGCGTGATCGGCAGCGCCATGCCGCGGAGCTGCGCCAGGTAGCGGAGCTTCCGGTGCCAGATTCGACCGTCGCGCTCGCCCAGGGCGATAAACAGCGTGTGGTCCTGCGGCAGCGTGTAAGGCAGCTCGACGAACCGCCCGGCGATGAACGGCCAAACGCCGCCCACGCCGCCCGGCATCGCCTGAAATGGGTCGGCGTCGAAGCACGAGGCGTCGTATTCGATGTCGAGCGACTGCAGCCAGGCCAGGTTGCGGTGGACCATCGGGGCGCGAAAGCCGACCGCGCCGAACGACTCGAGGGCAGCTTGGATGGCGGGTAGGCGCCGGTCGAACACGGCCCGGCTGGTAAACAGCCGGCCGTCGTGATTGTAGCCGTGAACGCCGATCTCGAACCCGCGAGCGCGCAGGTCGCGGAGCAGGCCGCGGTCGACGGGATATTTGTAGGGGACGATGTTCCAGGATGAACGGAAGCCGAGCTCCTCTTCCAAGTCGGCGATCTGGCGGGCGCGGCGCAGGCCCTCGGCCGTCTCGACGTCGTGGGTGAGCACGAAGGCGAACTCTGCATCATCCGGCCAGGGGTGGATGGTTGTGACGCCGTCACCGTCGGCCGCGATTTGCTCCGCCAAGTCGCCCATGCAGGCATCGGGAAAACACCATCGAGGGGAAGGACCTACGCGGCGCTGCCGCTGCAGGAACTGGCGGACAGGCAGCGGGAGCAGCGAGCGGACCTGGTAGTAAACGCGAAAGCTCGGCGACAGCCGGGCGGCGCGCAGATCGGCGTCCAGCCAGCGGCGGAGCACCTCGTCCGCGGCGCCGTCGAAGGCAAATCGGCAGGGAACCGAAGCCGAAGCGCGTCGATCCGATTGTTTCGCGGATGCTTTTATCATCTCGGGGTCAATTCACTTTGATTCGATGGACCAGGCGGTCGATGAGCCGCCAGTTCGCGACCTTCGGGTACACAACGCGGTGGCCCCAACGGAGCAGGGGATTGGAAAAACGGGCGAGCGAATCGGGCAGGATGCGCACCTCTCCGCCGAAACCCAGCTTGTAGCTGGCCGGCGACTGCACGTTCTCCTCCGGGAGCGGCTGGCCGCGCACGACGGCTTCGGCCATCGCGCGCGGCAGGCCTTCGAAATCGTAGTAGCGGTAACCGGCCTCTTTGGCCCACTGGATGGCGGCCCATTCCACGGCCTCGTTCGGCCGCAGGCTGGCGAACTCGCCGGTCCAGCCGCGCTTCTTGCAGACGACGGTGTCGCCGAACGCCAGGCGCAGCGAGGCCGACACCGGCCGGCCGTCCTTTTCGGCGATGAATAGTTGGATGTGGTCGCCCGGAGCAAACAGCTCCCACAACTGCTCGAAGTACGATTTCGAATAATCGCGGAACCCCTTCCGGTCGGCGGTCGAGGTGAATGCATCGTAAAACGCGTCGAGGTCCGCCGCCGTGCCGCGGCGTACGTGCAGGCCGCTGCGCTGGCTCTGCCGCACGTTGCGGCGCGTCTTGCGCTTCATGTGCATGAGGATGTCGTCGAGGCTGGCGCTCAAATCGATGACGGTCGTCGCTTGCAGCAAGGTGGCAAATCGAACGGGGTGGTAGCCGTGGCCTTCCAGTTCCGCGGTCAACGCGGACTTCTCCGGCGGCTGCACGATGGTGCAATGCAGGCGCTGGGCCTGTGCCTCGTCGTGATAGGCGCGGAGCAGCGCCGACGCCAATGTTTGATTCGTGGAAGCGAACAAGGGTCCCTTGGAAATGTAGCCGATCCTGAAGCGCTTGCCGTATTCGCGAACGAGGATCTGGACACCGCCGACGATGTGGCCGCGCTCCTTGGCGATGACGCGTACGGCGCGCCAGCCGAGCGTGGCCTTCAGCCGCGACCAGGCGGTCGTTTGCACGTGGTGGCCGCCCGGCGTGGCGGCCAAAAAGTCGTCCCATGCGCGATCCACGGGCTCGCTCGAGACGACGATTTCCGTCGCGGGCGCGGCAAATGCCGCGGCGCGTTTGTTCGTGTCGGCGTCGAGTTGTTGGAGGGCGGAATAGGACATTCTTGCTAAATGGCAAAACGATAAAGTACTTCACCCAGCGAACGGCAGACGATTGCCGGCGAATTACGAACCACAAAACGCATGGCCTTCAAGGTTGCCGACTGCTCGAGCGGGCTTCTTGGGCGGCCCACAAGCTGAACCGTGTGCACGTCGATCTCGGCGGCTCCCCAGTTGCATTTGAAGCGTCTGAGGCCCTCTTGAGCGCGATTGGAGATTCCAAAGTCGAACGCCCGGCATCCTTCGTCGCAGGCCCTTTGCAGGGCGCTGTACACCAGCCAGTCGTTCGGCCGATCGCCCAACGCGGCGGGTTCCGATGCCGCGTACTTATAAATCATGGTGCCGTTGAAGGCGAGAAAAACGCCGCCGGCAACCGGCTGGTGTGCCTTGTTGACCAGGCCGATATGGCCAAAACCTGTCTGCACGATGTGCTCCCAAATCCGCTGGAAGAAATGCTTGGGCTGCACCGGCACGCCGAGCCTGCGCCGCGTACGTACATGTAGTCGATAAAACTGCCCCATCGCGTCGGCATCGGTGCGCGTCGCGAATTCCAAGCCGGCTCGCTGTGCCTTTTGCAGGTTGCGATGGACGGAGGTCTTGAAATGCTTGGTCAGATCGGCGAACGAGGAGCCTAGCCGCACCTCGTGCCGTACCGAATACGACGCGGAGGGCACGCCGGCCAGCGGCGTGTCGGTGCGGAGATTCATGAAATTGCAAGGGTGGTGGTTTGTCGTTAGCAGGCCGACCAGGGCGTCGGCGGCATCGGCCCGGCGACTGAGGATGCGCAGATAATCGGTGAACGGCAAAGAATAAAGCTTCGTCCCACCCAGCACGGTGCGCTTCGCAAGAAACGGAATGGCCGCCTGAGTTTCGCCGCCACTCTTGAGGCAGGGAATGTAAAGGTCGAGGCCGTACTGCGCCTGAATCGTCTCGATCCAGCGACGATGGTGAAACAAAGTGCTGTCGTGATGCGATTCGACGAACTCCTGCCACTCGTCCAAGGTCAAATAGTCGAGCGCCGCGGAACTGGGCGCCGCGGGCCGGGTTTGAGTGGACGTCGTGTTTTCCTCGGTCGTCAGCATGTCGGCTAACCTGTACTGTCTGCGGCGTGGCTAAGCGCGTTGCGGCCGCCGGCGCCAACCGCGGGGGCGTGCGGCCGCGGCACATTGCGAGTCGCCGGGCCATGGCTGGGAGCCGGCAAAGGACACTCCTCGGTGCGGCTGTGAAGTCGTTCGTATAGTTGAATGAGATTGCCTTGCTGCTGTTCCCAGGTGAACTGCTCGACGATGCGCCGGCGGCCGAGTTCTCCCAGTCGTGCTCGCTCGCCAGGCTGGTCCATGAGCCGCACGATCAATTCCGCCAGCTCGCGGACGTCGTTGCCGCCGGCGTACAGCCCGGCCTCGGCCAAAGTCACGCGGTTTTCCGGCAGATCGAAGGCGACGACCGGCTTGGCCAGCGCCATGTACTCCATCGTTTTCACCGTGGTGCAGCTATCGTTGTAGGGATTGCTGGGGTCGGGCGTTACGCAGATGTCGAAGCTGGCCATGTGTCGCAAGAGGTCGCTTCCCACGCGATAGCCGGCAAACTGGACGAGCGGCTCGAGACCGAGCGTCGCGGTTAGCTTCTGCAGTTCGCGCACCGCGGGCCCGGAGCCGACGAGGACCGCGCGGAAATCGGCCCGTTCGAAATCGTTTTTCAAGCACGCCAGGGCACGCAGCAAGTAGTCGACGCCGTCCTGCACGCCCATCATGCCGACGTAGCCAATGACGACTCGCCTGCCCGCGCGCAGCGAATCCAGCGGCTCGATAGGAGCCAGGAAGCGAGCATCCGGCCCATTGCGGACTACTAGGCAGCGCTCGGGTGCCGCGCCGCCGCGCTCGATCTGCACGGCGCGCTGCGTTTCGTTGGTGGAAATCAGGTAGTCGGCCCAGCGGCATGCCATCCGCTCGAAGCGGCGCAGCACGCTTTCGACGGCCCGATTGCCGCGGCCGCCGCGTTGCGCCTGGTACAACTCGGGCGATAGGTCGTGCTGGTCCAGCACGAACCGCTTGCCGAACAGCTTGTAGAACGCAGCGATAAGCACGAGCATGTCGGGCGGCGCATGGGCGTGTACAACGTCGAAGCCGCGGCGAAACACGACGTACAGCGACACGGCGAAGAGCATCGCCAGGCTGTAGGCGAACTCGCAAACGTACCCGAAAAACCCGCCCAGCTCCCACGGCTTCGGGTAGCGGTAAACGTGGACGCCGTTCATATTTTCATACCGCTTGCGTGACACGCCCGTGGGGCAGATGACGGTCACCTGGCAGCCAGCGCCGCGCAGGCTGCGAGCCTCCAGGGCGACGCGGGAGTCGTCCGGATAGCTCTCGTTTTCGAGCAGCATCAGGATGCGGCAACGCGCGCTGAGGTGCTCGACGGGTCCGCTCGTGTGGGTCGATCGCGTCACGTTGGCGCCCCTGAATGATGCTTTGCGGCCAGGTTTGCTTTGCCGTTGCCGTTGGGCAGCGCGGCCGAAGCTGCGCCGTCCCCAGGCGGACGAGGCTGTGATTGCGGAACGTCGCAACCGGCGATGCGACCGAGCAGGCCGAACGTTTCAGCGACGTTCTCGGTGGAGAAGTGTTGCTCGGCCAGCTCGCGGTTTCGGCGTCCCAGTTGATCTCGCAGCGAAGCGGAGGCGTAGGCCTGCTCCAGGGCCGCGGCCAGGCCTTCGACGTCGTTCTCATCGACGAGGATCTGCTCGACGATGCGGGGAATCTCGACGTGCCGAGTGGTCACGACCGGCTTTCCGCACGCCATGGCCTCGATCAGCACGTTCGGAAAACCTTCGCAGTCGCCGCGGCGATCGACGCGGCTGGGCAGGCAGAAAACGTCGCAGGCGTGGTAGACGGCCGTGAGCGCCGGTCCGCGCAGCTTTCCAAAAAAGGCGACCTGCGGCTCCAGGCCGAGCTCGGCGACGATCGCCGGGACGTCGACCGTGGAGGTCGAACCGCCTTCGCCGCCGACGACCCAGACTTCCACATCGGCTCGATTCATCCGCTGGACGGCCTGGAACAGGATGTCGTGCCCCTTTTTCTCGACAAAGAATGCGACGATCAGGACGACGAACTTCTTCGCCGGCCGGTACGCGTCGAGATCGATCGAATAGCGCACCACGGCGACGCGGCCGGGCGCAATGCCGTAGCGGTCGCGAAGGATGTTGCGGTTGTGCTCCGTGGCGGCGATGATCTGGTCGCAGGCTGCCAGTGCGACCGGAAAAAGTTTGGGGTTCGGATTCTGGTACAGCTCGTAGGCGTGGATCTCGACCGCCAGCGGTTTGCCCAGCAGCAGCTTGCAGAAATAACCGACGAACAGTTTACGGTCGCCGAACGTGGCGTAGATGACATCGACGCCACGCATCCGCGGCATAAAATAGGCCGCCAGGAAGAAGTCGACGAGCGCGCGGTAGCGAATCGCCGCGAGCAGCGCGCTCCAATAGCGTTTCGGCATGGCCAAGAATCGCAGCGGCTGGCACAAAACGACCGCCGCGGTGCGCCAGCGGTCGACTTCCCACTCCGGGCGCGGATTGTAGAGGCCCGGCTCGTGCTTGGTGGGGAACAGGCTGATCCGCGCACCGCGCCTGGCCAGCTCGGACACTTCACGGTAGATGAAGTGCTCTAGCCCCTTTTTCATCGATGCAATGACGCCAAGGTGCATAATGGACCGACTCGCTAGCTTGTTCATTTCACGACGACGACGTCGCGCGGATACGATTCGACGGGCATTGGCTTCGTTTTTAGGAACGATAGGATGGTGCGGTACGTCACCAGGGTGCGCTTCAAAAGGCTGACCGCCAGGTTGGCCCGCTTGCGCCGCTTGAAGGCCAGATACACGAGCGCAACGGCTACGGCGACGGCAATCAGCCACATCGTTCCGGTGAGCCAGCCGACGACGAGCGCGGCCAGGAACGCCAACAGGCCGCCGAGAAAGGTGTACACGTAGCGCATCTGCTCGACGGAAAACCGCAGGGCGGAGCCGTTCGTCAGGCAGTAGCGCAAGGTGGTGCCGTAATCGTAGAGATGGGCCCGCGAGCGTCGCATGATCTCCTGCACGGACTCGGGCGGCAGCGTATGGGCCACGCACATGGGCGCGTAGATGCGTGCCAGGCGGTAACCGGCTTTGCGTAGGCGAAGGGCTACTTCGCACTCCTCGCCCGTCGGCAGGAAAGGGTTGAACGTGCCAGCCCGCTGCATGGCTTCTCGCCGATAGGTGGCAATTCCGCCCAGCGACCTGGCGTCCGTTACCGCCTCTTCCGAGTTTTGTTTGTAGTGGTTCTGCGCGATGAGCGTGCTCTGGCCGTCGCGCGTGAAGCAGGCCTTGTCGAGAATGCCGGCGACGCCGCCGTACTCCGGGCGACCGCGCAGGAACGCGCAGGACTTGGCGAGCCAGCCGGGGTCGAGCACCGTGTCGCCGTCGACAAACGCCAGAAACCGTCCGGACGCATTGTGATAGCCGATGAACCGCCCGGCGGAGGGGGTGAGCCGCCACTCGCGCCGCAATTGCAGGATGCGAATCGGAAACGTGCCGGCGATGCTCACGCTGTCGTCCTCGGAGGCGGAATCGACGTAGATGACCTCATAGTCGCGAAACCCTTCGAGCGAGGCGAACACCGAGCGCAGACACCGCTCGATGCAGGCCGCTTCGTTGCGTCCGATGACGATGACGGAGATTTCGGGAATGTTCGAACTTGGTTCCATGGCTTGCGTCGCGCCGTCAGGTCAGCGGCTGATGCGCTTGCGTATACTGTTCAAACTACGGAGTGTGTGACTTTTTCGAAGCTTGTCGTAAAGGCCCGCCATTTTCAGCCGCCAGGCGAACGTATCGCCGCCAAACCGGGCCGCGTCGATGCGGCTGTAGTCGAGCAGCAGGCGCGACCCGTGATCGACGCCGAACGCGGCCGTGTAGCCGACCTCTTCGGCGATGCGGCGAACGTCCGGCGTGGAGCGTCCGTACGGGTAAGCCAGCGTTCGAATTTCCTGGCCGAGCAGCTCTTCCAGCCGGGCCTTCGAATCGGCCAGCTCGCTGCGCACCTCCGCCGGGCTGATGCCCGGCAGCGAAGGATGGGTGGCCGTATGCGCACCGAAGCGCATGCCCTCTTCCTCCAGCGCGTGGATTTCGTCCAACGAAAGCAAAGGGGCGGAGGGGGCCCTGTCGCCGACCCACGTGTTGCGGCCGCCGATGCAATCACTCACCAGCATAATCGTGGCGAACAGGCCGTGCCGCTTGAGCACCGGCAGCGCGTGCGTGTACGTATCGCGGTAGCCGTCGTCGAACGTGATGGCGACGGGCTTCGTCCACGGGGAATCGGCGCTTGCGGCAAGCGGCACTTCATTCAGCGGAATCGGTTGATAGCCTCGCGTGCGAAGGTAATCCATTTGTGCCTCGAAACCGGCCGTGGAGATTTCGAGGTTATGCGGATCGGGCCCATGCACGCGGTCCACGACCCGGTGGTACATCAACACCGGCAGCCACCGCACCGCCTGTTGACGGCGAGCGGATTGCGGCGAGCTGGTCGCGGGTAATATCACGGTGTTCGTGCTCATCGATCGTCTGGTCGAATCAAACCTTGCGCAGCCAAATGCTCGAAGCCCACGGGCTGCCGGGCGGTTCCTGAACCCAGCGGGGCATCTCGCGCGCAAAACGTTCGCGGAAGTAGCGGACCATGAAGGCGTTGAAAAACTCAATCTGAAACGCGGTGTTGTATTGCAAGAAGGCCCGCAGCAGGTACGCTTCGTTCCACCCCCGGCGATCGACGAAAAGCCAATCCTTCGGATACTCGAACGGGTAGAAGATGTCATGGAAGTGCACCAGCACGCCGCGCGTCAGCGCCGGCAGCACGCGAAAGAACAGCCAGTTGACGTCGCTGTGCAGCTTGGTCACGTGCGAGGAGTCGATGAACAGGATGTCGTTGGGGCCGAGAGAGCCGAATAGCTCCAGCTCGACGTCTTGCACTTCTTTTTCGACGACGGCGTGCTTCTCGCGGTCGCTGGCGTTGAGGAGCGAGAGCAGCCGCTCGGCGTTCGGCTCGATGAACGTGCACGCGATGTCGCCGCCGAAGAACAAATCGTTGGTGTCCAGCATCACGGCCGAGGAAAACCCCGAGCCGACCTCGATGATCCGCCGCGGCCTGGCATGCCGGATCATGGAATACAACAGGATCGCGTCGGCGTCGCCGAACCATTCGTTTTGAAGGTAATAGCGAAGTCCGTCAGCCGGCTCTTCGCGGAACGGCAGCTCGGGGTAGAACTTTGCGAACTCGTCGAACCTAGCAAGCTGATGCGGCTCGTTAAGGTCGATGGCGGGCAGCTCGCGCGCCGGCTCGGCCCAAATCGCCTGTTCTCGTCGCCGGGCCTCCTTGAGCGACGGCAGCGGCGAGTAGAAACCGGGCTCCGAAAACCGGTTCTTGACGCGCCGCAGCTGCACGTACACCTGGCCCAAGCCGGGCGTGTGTTCGGCCATGCGCTTGAAGGAATTCAACATGCGAGCAACCTCGTTCGAATCGGCCAGCGGTTCACTGTTCCCTCAGCGGTACGAGAAAACGTTCACGGATTCCCAGCGGTCCTCGGCAGGCGGCCAAGACGAGCACCGCCAGCACGACGAGATACAGGCAACTCGTGAGAATCGACGTCACGATGAAGTTGAAGCGGCTGGAAAGGGCCAGCACAACGGCCATCACGCAGCCGGCCGCCGCCACGTTGCCGACCAGCGACGTGTGCCACGCCAGTCCGCGTCCCGATTCGTCGACGAGCGCGCCGCGCGCCGCGGCGATGTGCAGGTACGTATTTAGGATCGCGGTCAGCAGCATCGTGACGGCGGCGCCGATCGGCCCGAAGGCGTAGATCAGCGTGGCTCCGCAGGCGGCGTTGAACGCGGCATCGATCGCCACGATCCGCAACGTGAGGTGCTCCTGGCGTTGGGAGAACAGCACGTGCCCGAACGTCAGCGCGATCGCCTGCAGCACGAGCACCGGCAGGATAATGCGCATCATGATCACCGAGCGGGCGAAGTCCTCGCCGCCGTACACGAGCGGGATGATCGTGCTCGCGCCGAAGTACAGCAGGATGCAGCCCGGCACCGCGACGACGGTCAATATCTCGAGCAACAGGACCGTGAGCTGCCGGAACCGCCGGCGGTCGTCCTCGGCCCGGCGGCACATGATCGGGAACAGTCCGTTGACGATCG
>CAZHIV010000239.1:0-10234 GCA_964532675.1 uncultured Planctomycetaceae bacterium | reverse complement strand
AGTGGGTGGCACAGCCGGCCCGGCTGTGCGCCCAACTACCGGCATCGCCGCCACATCGATCCTTGCCCCCAGGCCGCCGGCGAACGCCATCTCGGCCGCGGCGACCGCCAAGCCGCCTTCGCTCAAGTCGTGGCAGGCTCTTACCAATCCGCCCTGAATGGCCCGGTGCACGGCCGCAAACGTCTGCCGCGCGCGTGCCGGATCGACCGTCGGAACCTGTCCGCCCTCCAAACCGTTCACCAGGGCAAAGTGCGAGCCGCCCAGCTCGTCGCGCGTTTCGCCCACGAGGTACGCCAGGTTTCCCGCCTGCTTGAAATCCATCGTCACACAACGCGACACGTCGTCGATCTGCCCGATCGCACTGATCAAGAGCGACGGCGGAATGGCGATCGTCCGTCGCCGGCCCGCTTCGTCGGTGTAGCTGAACTCGTTGTTGAGGCTGTCCTTGCCGCTAATGAACGGCGTGCCCAGCGCGACGGCCACATCGTGGCAGGCGATGGCCGCACGTACGAGCGAGCCAAGTGTTTCCGGCCGCTCGCAGTCGCCCCAGCAAACATTGTCGAGCACGGCGATCCGCCGCGGGTCGGCGCCGACCGCTACGCAGTTCCGCACGGCCTCGTCGATCGCGCTGGCCGCCATGTGGTACGTATCGAAGTCGCCGTATCGCGGGTTCATGCCGCAGGCAATCACGACGCCGCGCCGCGACCCGAGCACCGGCCGGATTACCGCCGCGTCGCTCGGCCCGTCGTTCGCCGCGCCCACGAGCGGCTTCACCACGCTGCCGCCTTGCACCTCGTGGTCGTACTGCCGCACGATCCATTCCTTGCTGGCGACGTTGGGCGAACCGAGAATGCCAATCAGGTCGTCCGTGTAATCGTTGCGACCGAGAAGGACAGTCCCCTTTTCTTGTTCCGCGCGGTCCGGCGGGGCAATATTTCTCGACAAGAAAAGGGGACAGTCCCCTCCGCCCTCGTACACCGCCTTTCTTACCACCGGCGGCCGGCCGTCGTGCAGAAATCGCATCTCCAAATCGCCGACCTCGTGGCCGTCGTAGAACAGTTGCAACCGGCCAGTCGGCACGAACCGCCCGATCACCGTCGCCTCGACGTTCTCCGACCGGCACAGGGCGTCGAGCTCCGGCCAGCGGTCCTCCGGCACGGCCAGTACCATTCGCTCTTGCGCCTCGGAGATCCAAATCTCGGTGTACGACAGGCCCTCGTACTTGAGCGGCGCGCGTTCGAGGTGCACCTCCGCGCCGATATGCTCGCCCATTTCGCCCACGGCACTCGAGAAGCCGCCGGCGCCGCAGTCGGTCACGGCGTGAAACAGCCCACGGTCCCGCGCCGCCAGCAGCACGTCGAGCACCTTCTTCTCCTCCACCGCATTGCCGATCTGCACGGCCCCGCCGGAGAGCTGCTCGCTGTGGCTGGTGAGCTCGGCGCTGGAAAAGGTGGCGCCATGAATGCCGTCGCGTCCCGTACGCCCGCCGACGGTGACGATCAAATCGCCCGGCTCCGGCCGCTTGTGCGACTTATCGCGCGGCAACAGGCCCACGCTGCCGCAGTACACGAGCGGATTGCCCAGGTACCGCTCGTCGAAATACACGGCGCCGTTCACAGTGGGAATCCCCATCCGATTGCCGTAGTCGCGCACGCCCTCGACGACGCCGCGCATGACGCGGCGGGGGTGCAAGACGCCCGGCGGCAGCGGGGAGATTTCGGATTTCGGATTTCGGATTTCGGATTCTCGGACGTCTTCCTCTCGGTCAATCCGCAATCCGATTTCCGGTGGCGCGAAGCAGAACACATCCGTGCTCGCGATCGGCTTCGCCCCCAGCCCGGTGCCCATGATGTCGCGGATCACGCCGCCGATGCCGGTGTTCGCCCCGCCATAGGGCTCCAGCGCCGACGGGTGGTTGTGCGTCTCGACCTTGAACGCCAGGTTGAACTGCTCATCGAACCGCACGACGCCGGCGTTGTCCTCGAAGACGCTCACGCACCAATCGTCTGGCCCCAACTGCCGGCGGATGGTTTGCGTCGCCGCGAAGATCGTCTCCTTGAGCATGTTGTCGAAGTTGCGCTCGCCGGCCTCATCGCGATAGGCAATCCGCCCGGTGAGCGTCTTGGGGCTGCAGTGCTCGCTCCACGTCTGGGCGATGGTTTCCAACTCGATGTCGGTCGGGTCGCGGCCCAGCTCGCGAAACCGCTGCCGGATCGTTTGCATCTCGGCGAGTTGCAGATAAAGTTGTCCCTCGCGGCTGAGCCGCATGAGGGCTTCATCATCCAGCTCGCGCACGGCCAACGTGCGCAGCACGAACTTGTACGGCCGGCCCACTTCGAGCCGATCCAATGCGAGTGGCCCGCGAAACACTTGCTCGATCGCTTCGTTGGCAAACAGCCGGCTGACGACCGCCTCGATCTCCGCGGCACTCGCCCCCGCCAACCAATACTTTCGAAGCGTCGCTACCGTCTGCGGCCGAATCCCCAAATCGGCCGCCGCCACGAGCGCGCTCTGAGCCACCGGATCCATGACGCCCGGCTTGAAGAGCACCGTGACGCACTGGATTGATTTCGGATTTCGGATTTCGGATTGCGGATTGGGGGCTTTCAATCCGCAATCCGCAATCCGAAATCCGCAATTGTCCAACAGCCGCTCGCCCACCCGCCCGATGACCGCCCGCTCGACGACCACGTCGGCCAGCAGCTCGTTTGCCAGCCGCTCGACGGCCGCGCGATCGAGGCCATCGCCCTGAATCAGATAGCCGCGGGCCGCGGCGATGTGCAGATCGTCGGCCAGGCCAAGCTCGCGGGCCGCGGCGGCCAGGCGCTCGGCGGCCCGATCGGCTTCTCCCTCGGCCGGATGGATGTCAATCTCCCAGAGCATCGCGTTCCCGTTTTTTCCTCGCCGCCGCCTCCAGCATCGAGGTGAGTTTCTCTTGATCGCCTAGTTCCAATGCCTCTCGCAGGCTGCCGAGCGTTTGCGTCAGCAGGTCCATCGCCTCCAGCACGTGCCGCCGGTTCGCGGTAAAGATGGCCCGCCAAAGTTCCGGGTCGCCGCCGGCCACCCGCGTCGTGTCTCGCCAGCCGCTGGCGGTGAGCCGGAGCAGCTCCGAGGGCGTCGCCGCGGCGAGCGCCACGGCCACCGCGTGCGGCAAGTGGCTGGTGATGGCGAGCGCCGCGTCGTGCTTGGCGGGCGACATGGTCGCTACGCTCGCCCCCAGGCTTTCCCAGAAGCCGCTTACTTCCGTGACGGCCGCGGGCCGCGTGGCCGGCGACGGCGTAACCACCACGACGCGATCGTCGAACAAATCGGCCCGCGCGTGCTCGGCGCCCGTCCGGTGATCGCCGGCCAGCGGATGGCTGCCCACGAACCGCGGCCCGCTGCGCCGCGTGGCCAGGGCGGCATCCACCATGGAAACGATCGTTTCCTTCGTGCTGCCGACATCGGTCACCAGCGCGCCGGGCGGCGCGGCCGCCACCGCCTGCACCACCCGCTCGGCCACCGAGTCCACGGGCGTCGCCACCACGACGAGCTGCGCCTCGGCGACGCCGGTCGCGAGATTGGTAACGCCGTGATCGATGGCGCCGATCTTCCGCGCGCCGTCGAGGCTCATCTGCCGCCGCCCCACGCCGACGACGCGCCGCGCGAGCTTCCGTTCGCGAAGCGCCAAACCAATCGAGCCACCCATCAAGCCCACGCCGACGATGGCGACCGTGTCGTACTCAGCCATGTCGGAATTCTAAAAGGCGGAAGGGGGAAGGGGGAGGGGGCGCCCATGATTCGCACCGCGAGGTGAGCCGCCGGGTTTATCCCGGCGGGGATGCCGGCGGGGTTGCCGGCGGAGATGCCGGCGGGGATAAACCCCGCCGCTCGCTACGGCGAGGGCACCCCTTCGATCACCAGCGTCGTCACGCGATACGGCGCCGCCAATTTCACGACGCGAACCGCGTGATTGTTGGTGTCCGCGACGTAAAGCTTCCCGGCAGCCGCCGAAATACCGCCCGGCTCGTTGAACGTCGCCCGCGCGCCCTGCTCGGCGTCGGAATTGCCGGCTTCGCCGGTGCCGGCGATCGTGCGGCAAGTCCGCTGGGCGACGTCGATTCGCTTGATCTTGTTGTTGTACGTATCGGCAACGTACAGCTTCCCATCCCACCACGCCACGCCGAGCGGATGTTGCAGCCGCACCTCGTCGCCTTGGCGGTCCACGTCGCCGAAGTCGAATAGCGTGCCGGTCAGCCCGACGAGCGTTTCCGCGCGCCCGTTCGCGTCGAAGGGCACTGCGCGCATCGTGCTCCCCTCGCTATCGGCGACAAACAGCCGCTCGCCATCGGACGCAAGCCCGCTCGGCTGGGCGAACGAAGCGAAGCTCGTATCGTACGGCACGCCCGGCAGCAGGGGGCCGTCGACGATGTCCTCGCGCCCATTTCCCGCGTAGGCGCCGATGGCCGATCCGTCCAGCCGCATCCGCCAAATCTGGTGGAGCCCCGCCATGGCGATGTACAGCTCGTCGCCGTGCGGCCACAGCGCCCAGGGGCTGGAGAGTGGAATCGATTGCGGATTTCGGATTTCGGATTTCGGATTGTCAGACTCAATCCGCAATCCGGAATCCGCAATCCGAAATCTCGGCTCGCCCTTTTCACCCGTTCCCGCCACCGTCGTCACCCGTCCGTTGGCCAGATCGGCCATGCGCAGCAGATGGTTCTGTGTATCGGCGATGTACAGCGCGTTTCCGACCAAGGCCATGCCCTGCGGGTGGTTGAAACTGCACGCGTCCCACGCGCCGTCTGCATGCCCGATCGCGCCGCTGCCGATCACCTGCCGCACTTTTCCGTCCAAGCCGGCGACGACGATCCGGTTGTGATTGCTGTCGGCGATGAACAGCCGGCCGCTCGCCTCGTCGGCCAGCACTTTGCCGGGAAACCGCAGCGGCGTCTCGGATTGCTGGGCAGTCTCGCGCAGTGCGGGCCGCGATGCCGGCTTCAAGAGGCCTTGCTGCCGATAGTAGGGCAGGCCGCGATCGAGCACGGCCTTCATCTCCTCAAACGTTCGCTCGCCGCTCGCGGCCCACACTACGTCGCCGGCCGGGTCGATGAGGACCAGCGTCGGCCAGCTCCGCGCGCCGTATCGCCGCCAGATTGTCATTTCCGCGTCGTTCACCACCGGGTGTTCGATTTCATACCGTAGCGCCGCCTGGCGGATGTTTTCGCTCACCCGCTCGCCCTCGAACTTCGCCGAGTGAACGCCGATCACCACCAACTCGGTGGGAAAGGCGTGCTCCAGCTTTTTCAGCTCGGGAAGCACGTGCATGCAGTTGATGCAGCAGTACGTCCAGAAGTCGAGCAGCACGAACCGCCCGCGCAAATCGTCCAGCGAAAGCGGCCCTGCCGTATTGACCCACTCGCCGCCGTCCAATGGCCGCGCCGCGATGCGCCGGGTGAACGGATTCTCCGCGGCTCCGGCAGTTGACTGGCCCTCGTCCGTGGCCGGGTTTCCCGGCGCGGATTGCGCCTGGGCGACACCGCGCACGCCGTCCGGCCGCCGCCCGGCCTGGTAAAAGCCAACCGCCAGAATCAGGGCCACCAATCCGACGGCCCCCGCCGATCCGGCGATCCATCCGGCGCTCGGCCTGTGACGCGTGTTCATAATCGCCCCCTTTCGGCGGTTGCAGATTTCTGTCGGTTGTAGGAGTCTTGCGGCATTTTCGGCAGACGACGGAGCGTGGTTGACGTTTTGACGCTGAGCCGGCCGATTGCCGCGCGGCCGTTCTGGCGGCTCGCATCCGACGACTGTCATATTCTATCCAACTAGTCGGCCCGAGTTGAACCACCCCGGGCGCAATGCGCTGTCCGCCCAACGGCCTCGGCCGTCCGGGCCGTTTTGAAACTTGCCGTGGCTATTTTCGGTAGGAAGGGTCTATAATTAAGCCGAAGAAAGAGTCATGTTGGACAGCGCGTCGCTCGTCCAACGTGACGCGATCTGGGGGGATAGGTCCATGCAGATGCGTCTGTTCGCCGCCGTCCTGGTAGTGTTCGTGCCTGTTGCGGCAACTCCCGTCTTGGCCGAGCCGTGGGTCGCCAAGATGTTTGAGAAGCAAGAGCACGACTTCGGCACCGTGGCCCGCGGATCCGATACCGCCTACCGCTTTGTCGCCAAGAACATCTACAAGCAAGACGTCGAGCTGCTCGGCGTCCGCTCGACCTGCGGCTGCACCGCCGCCAGCATCGAGAAGAAAGTGCTCAAGACGGGCGACGTGGGGTATGTCACCGCGACGTTCAATACGCGCACCTTCACCGGCCTGCACGGCGCAACGCTGACCGTCGCGGTCCGCTGGAACGACAACGGCAACTGGCGGCGCGGAGAGACGCAGCTCCGCGTCAACGGCAACATCCGCGCCGACGTCGTCTTCAAGCCCGGCGCGGTGCGGTTCGAGAGCGTCGACCAGGGCAAGATTTCAGAGCAGACCGTCGAGGTCGCCTACGCCGGCCGCAGCGATTGGAAGATTGTCGATGTCCGCGGTGCCAGCGACAACCTGGAAGTGGAGATGACGCAGAAGCAGCGATATTCCAACCGGGCCACCTACGACCTGTTGATCCGCCTCAAGGAAACCACCCCGGCCGGCTACTTCAACGAGCAACTGGTCCTCGTCACGAGCGACGATCAGAACCCGCGGATTCCCATTCACATATCGGGCCGGGTTGTGCCGGCCTTATCGGTCTCGCCCGAATCGCTGCTGCTGGGCGACGTGACCCACGGCGAACGTGTCTCCAAGAAAGTCATCGTGCGGGCCCGTGAGCCATTCCGCATCCTCAACGTCCAGTGCGACGACGAGGAGTGCTTCCAGTTCAAGTCGGACGAGCGGGCCAGCAAGACCCACTTCGTGGAGGTCATCTTCAACGCCAGGAAGGACCCCGGCGCGGTGAAGCAGACGATCCACATGGCGACCGACCTGGGTGACGAATACCAGGCCACCATCACGGCTTACGCCCGGGTTGTTCCCGCCCCCTCCGACGCGACGGCGACCGAACCGAGTGCCGCGGCCGCGCGGGTCGAAGCTGGCACCGCCAGCGTTGCCAGCCAATAGTTCCGGCTGCGAGCCGAAGTTGTTTCGTCGGCGAGCCGGTTCGCATTGACGCGCTCGGCTCGGCTCGGAATAATCCGGCCGCTTTTCACTTAGATCGCCTAACAATTTGAATGAAACCGCCAAGATCGCAGAGGTCGCCAAGAGGAATACATTGCCTTTGTGTCTTGCTTGGCGTCCTTTGCGTTCTTGGCGGTTCAATTTGTTAGAGGCTGTTAGTCTCATCGAATGGCAGCGTGCGCGCGGGCACTGCGTGGTCACCATCGCCGCGACGCCATGCCGTATTCCACGCCCGTCGCGGGAGGGCAGCGGACTTGTCGCGCTATTGGATCGCCGTTCTGCTCGCCGTGGCACTCGGGGTGCCGCGCTCGCTCCGCGCGCAGGGCACGCCGACGGCCGACGCGCCGGCGGCCGAGGCGCAGCGTGAGACGTTGTTCGTTCCGCCCGGCAACCGGCTCGAGGACATGCCGCTGCTCCCCACGGGCCCCAGTTTTCACGACAACCAGAGCCAGCCCCAAACGCTCGACGACTACGCCATCCATCCGGGCTTCGCCCACGATGCGCTGAGCCCGCAAACCGAATACGTGCCGCTTTTGGAGCTGTTCGGCCTCCGTCACTCGCAGACGCACGGCCGGCACGTCGGCCGCGGCGGCCCGCTCGTCGGCAGTAGCTGGCTCAACCGCCCGTACTACGTCGGCGGCGAGCTCGGATCTCTCTGGCTCACGCGATCCATTCACGACGACGTGACCCGCGACACAGACCTGTTCGGCGGCGTGTTCCTGGGCTGGGACCGCGATCCGTACTGGGGCGCCGAGCTGCGGTTCGACTGGGCCACGCCGGAGCTTATTAACCGCAACGCCCGCGACGCCGACCGCACCGATTCGCTCTTCATGTGGAGCTACAGCCTGATGTACTACCCGTGGGGCGACGCGCGGTGGCGCCCCTACTGGCGCGCCGGCATCGGCGATACTCACTACGATTTCCCGCTCGATGACGGCACGCGCCACGATCAATGGATGCTCACTTTTCCGCTGGGCGTCGGCGTAAAGTATCCCGTGCGGCGGTGGCTGGCCGCCCGGGCTGAAGTCACCGACCATCTAGGCGTCGGCCACAACCGCCTCAGCGCGCAGAACAACGTCACGCTCACCTTCGGCCTCGAGTGGCGGTTCGGCGCCCACCCGCGCTCCTACTGGCCCTGGCAGCCCAGCCGCCATATCTGGTAGCGTGGGGGGGAATGACGAATGACGAATGACGAATGACGAATGACGAATGACGAATGACCGCCGCCGCTCCCCGCATCGCCATTGTCGGCGGCGGCATCACCGGGCGCGCCGCCGCCCATCGGCTCACGGAGCTCCTGCCGCAGGCGGAGCTCGCGATCTTCGAAGCCTCCTCGCGCCTCGGCGGCGTCCTCGAGACGGTTCATGGCGACGGCTTCTTGATCGAGCGCTCCGCCGACAACTTTCTCACGAAGCTTCCCGCCGTCCTCGACCTGTGCCGCCGGCTCGGCATCGCCGACGAGCTGATCGCCACCGACGACACTCGCCGCCGCGCATTCGTCGTCCGCGATGGCCGGTTGCTCCCAATTCCTGAGGGCTTCTTCCTCATGTCGCCGCGCAAGCTCCGGCCAATCCTTGCCTCTAGCATCCTCAGCCCCCGCGGCAAGCTCCGGCTCCTCGCCGAGCCGTTTATCGCCCGCGGCCCTGCCTCACAAATCCCGAACCAGCCCCCAGCCCCCAGCCCCCAACCCCCGGCAGACGAAAGCGTCGCCTCGTTCGCCCGCCGCCGGCTGGGCCGCGAAGCGTTCGAGCGCCTCGTCCAACCGCTCGTCGCGGGCATCTACACGGCCGACCCCGAAAAGCTCAGCATGGCCGCCACCATGCCGGAGTTCCTTGCCCAGGAACGCGAACACGGCAGCCTCCTCCGCGCGGCACGCGGCAGCCGTGCCTCCGACGTGCGGACCGGTCACTTCAGCGACCAATCGACGGATACCGCCAGCGGCGCCCGCTATGCCCTGTTTGTCACGCCCAAGCAGGGCATGACCGCACTCACCGCCGCATTCGCCAACCGCCTGCCAAACGAGTCGATCCACCTCAATACGACGGCAGTAGCGATTCGGCAAACCTCCGACTCCCGCTGGCAACTCGAGATCCAACATCCGCCGTCCGGCTCTCCGCCCTCCGCCCTCCGCCCTCCGCCTTCCTTCGACGCTCTCGTTCTGGCGGTCCCCGCCCACGCTGCGGCCCGCTTGCTCGAAACGTGTGATCCGGATCTTGCCGCCGAGCTTTCCGCAATCGAATACGCCGGCTGCGCCGTGGTCAGCCTCGGCTTCAGCCGGGGCCAGATCGCCCACCCGCTCGACGGCTTTGGCTTCGTCGTGCCGCAAATCGAAAAACGCCGCATCATCGCCGGCAGCTTCGCCAGCCAGAAGTTCCCTGGCCGAGCGCCGGATGGTGCCGTGCTGATTCGCACCTTCCTCGGCGGCGCGCTGCGGCCCGACCTGCTCGAACTGCCCGACGACGAGCTCCGCCAAGTCGCGCTCGACGAGCTCCGCCAACTGCTCGGCATCTCCGGTGAGCCGCGTATTGCCGACATCGCCCGCTGGCCACGCTCGATGCCCCAATATCACGTCGGCCACCTCGAGCGTATCGCCCGCATCGAGCAGCTCGCCTCACGCCTCCCCAATCTGGCCCTGGCCGGCAACGCCTACCACGGCGTCGGCATCCCCCAATGCATCGCCTCGGCAGAGTCGGCCGCCGACCAACTCGTCGCATCGCTCTCCGGCTCATGATGCCGTCGTGCCCCCCGAATAAACCGCCGGAGCTTGCTACAATTCATGGCATGCCCCCGCCATCTGAAGTCGAGAGTGGAGACCAGCGCTACCGAAAGGTTCCCTACGCCGCCCCGGAGATTGGCTCGCTGTATTCGGTTCGCGACAAGGCGGGGCGGGAGCGAATCATTCGCGTGATCGGCGCCAGCCCCGACGGCGCCCGCGTCCAAGTGGAAACGCTCCAGGAGGGCCGGCCGTCGAAGCAGCCCGTGGACGTTCCCGTCGAATCGCTCGCCCGCCAGGCGGCCAAGGGCTGGTGCAACTCGCTCGCCCCCGTCCACGAAAATGAAACGGCCCCCGATGGACCCAACCAGGCGGCGGCCGAT
>CAZHIV010000238.1:0-6023 GCA_964532675.1 uncultured Planctomycetaceae bacterium | reverse complement strand
ACTTGACCGACGGCCGGATGCCGGCTATTCTTGCATAGTTACACCGATTCGGACCTTCGAACCCGCAGAGCGACCTCCGTGCCCCGCGAGCTGTCCAACTTGGCCCTGGCAACCCCCGGCGTCGTCGGCAGCATCGTGATTATGATTGCGCAGCGGAGGCCTTGAGGGTCGGTTCGATTCACGCGAAACACACCAACCCTGAGGCCAAAAACGCCTCGGGGTTTTTTTATTGACACTCGTTCCCACGCTCGGCGTGGGAACGCGCTTGCCCGGCCGCTCCGCGGCCATGCGCGACGCAGAGCGTCGCAATAGTGCGTTCCCACGCGGAGCGTGGGAACGAGGGAATACGCTATGACTCAAATCCAAATCTACGATACGACGCTTCGCGACGGCGCCCAGGGCGAGGGGGTAAACTTCTCGCTGCAGGACAAGCTGCTCATCGCCCGCCGGCTCGACGAGCTCGGCTTCGACTTCATCGAGGGCGGCTATCCGCTGTCGAACCCCAAGGACGCGGAGTTCTTTCAACGGATCGCCGAGGAGCCGCTGCGCCATAGCCGGGTCTGCGCGTTCGGCATGACGCGGCGTAAAGGTTTGCATGCGGCCGACGACCCCGGCATGCGGGCGCTGGTCGAATCGCAGGCACCGGTCGTCACGATCGTGGGCAAGTCGCACGACTTCCACGTGACCGAGGTGCTCCGCGTCTCGCTCGAAGAGAATCTGGCGATGATCCGCGAGACGGTTGCTTACCTGCGCGAGATGGGCCGCGACGTCGTCTACGACGCCGAGCACTTTTTCGACGGCTGGAAAGCGAACCCCGAGTACGCGCGGCAGACGATCCGCGCGGCCGTCGAGGGCGGCGCGATGCTGGTGGTGTTGTGCGACACGAACGGCGGCAGCATGCCCGAGGAGGTGGCCGCGCTGGCCAAGGAAGCGGCCGCCGCCGTCGACGTGCCGCTCGGCATCCACACGCACAACGACTGCGACCTGGCCGTGGCCAATTCGCTGGCGGCCGTGGCGGCGGGGGCCGTGCACGTGCAGGGAACCGTCAACGGGCTGGGCGAGCGATGCGGCAACGCCGATCTGGTGTCGGTCATCGCGAACCTCGCGCTCAAGAAAAAGGGCCACGAAGTGCTGGGCGGCGCGGGCATCGAGCATCTCACCGAGCTCTCGCGCTACGTCTACGAGATCGCCAACATGCACTTTCGCGTGAACCAGCCGTTCGTCGGGCCCAGCGCGTTTGCCCACAAGGGCGGCATGCACGTGCACGCCGTCAGCCGGGCCGCGCGCAGCTACGAGCACATCGAGCCGGAGGCCGTCGGCAACACCCGCCGCGTGCTGGTGAGCGAGCTCTCTGGCCGGTCGAACATTATGGCCCTGGCGATGAAGCGGAACTTGCAGCACGACTCCGACCTCGCCGCACGCGTGCTGCAGGAAGTCGTCGAGCTGGAGAATCGCGGCTACCAGTTCGAGGCGGCCGAGGCCTCGTTCGATCTTCTCGTGCAGCGGGTCGCCCGCACGTTTCGGCCGCATTTCGAGCTGCTGCACTACCACGTCGGCGTGGAGACCGACGGCGACGGCTACACCACGACCGAGGCCACCGTGAAGCTGGAAATTGGCAACGAGGAGCGGCACGAGGTGGCCGAGGGCGACGGCCCCGTGAACGCCCTGGACGCCGCCCTGCGAAAAGCGCTTAATGGGCGTTTCCCCAGCCTCCGCGGCCTGCAGCTTGTCGATTACAAGGTGCGGGTCATCAACAGCGACGCCGGCACCGCCGCCGCGGTGCGCGTCGTGATCGAAAGCCAGGACGAGGACGGCACCACCTGGGGCACCGTGGGCGTCAACGAAAACGTCATCAAGGCGAGCTGGGATGCGCTGGTCGATAGTATCGAGTACAAGCTCTGCAAAGAGGAACGCTGATTGCGCCGCGATTCCGTCCTGCCGTCTTGGTGGATTGAACGGTAGCAGATAGAATATTGGTATGATGCTAACTTTCGAAAACTTGCCGTCCGAACTCGAACAGGCGCTTCGCCAGCGGGCGGCCGCAGAGAACAAAACGCTCGACGCGGCCGCTGTCGACGCCCTAGCTCGCGGGCTGGGCCTGGTGCCGCCAAAGAACGATCGGAAGCGAGATCTATCATTTCTAGCCGAAGGCCCCCCCCTCGAACCGGAAGTGCTGCGGGCCCTGGAGGAACAACGGCAAATCGACGCCGAACTCTGGCAGTAAGGGCCGTTCATGCGACTTCTCGTCGACACGAATCGATTTGCCGATTTGACAGCCAATAATCGAGAAGCCCATGAGCGTTTACAGCAGGCTTCGGAGATTTGGCTGTCGGTCGTCACTATCGGTGAATTGCTGGCTGGTTTTTCCCAGGGTCATCGGCGGAAAGCAAATGAGAAGCGGCTTGCCGAGTTGCTGGAGCTTCAGGGCGTAGGCGTTCTTGGCATCGACCAAGAAACTGCCCGGTATTATGCCGACCTTTGGCAATCGTTACGCCGCAAGGGAACTCCCATTCCGACAAATGACATTTGGATTGCCGGGCAAAGCCTCCAGCATGATCTGATTCTGGACACCCGTGATACACATTTCGCGACTGTCGACGGGCTGAAGCTCTATTCCGCCGGAACCTGAAATGGATTTCAAAGAACTTCCTTCGCAATACGACCACGCCGCCGCGCAAGAGAAGTGGTATTCCTTCTGGGAATCACGCGGTTACTTTCATGCCGAGCCGAATGATCCTGAGCGCCCGAAGCCGTTTACGATCGTTATTCCGCCGCCGAATGTCACCGGCGCGCTGCACCTTGGTCACGCGCTCAACAACACGCTGCAGGACATTCTCATTCGCATGAAGCGGATGCAGGGCTTCAATACCCTGTGGATGCCGGGGACCGACCATGCGGGCATCGCCACGCAGGCGGTCGTTGAGCGGCGGTTGTTGGAGGAGGAGAAAAAGTCGCGGCACGACCTGGGCCGCGAGGGGCTCGTCGAGCGGATTTGGAAGTGGAAGGACCAGTACGAGGCCCGCATCCTCTCGCAGCTCAAGCAGATGGGCTGTAGCTGCGACTGGGCCCGCACGCGGTTCACGCTCGACGACCAGTGCGCCCGGGCCGTGCGAGAATGGTTCTTCCGCCTGTTTGCCGACGGCAAGATTTACCGCGGCAAGCGGCTCGTGAACTGGGACACCTTTCTGCAGACGGCCGTCAGCGATGATGAAGTGTTCCACGAGGCGACGAAGGGCCACTTCTGGCACTTCAAATACCCGGTGGTTAAAGAGGATCGCAAACCCGGCGAACCGGAGTTTGTGACTATCGCCACGACGCGGCCCGAGACGATGCTCGGCGACACGGCCGTGGCGGTGCACCCGGACCCGCCGGCGGCGTTCGACAAGCTGAGCACCGATCTGCGCGAAAAGCTGCTGCAGGCGACGGCCAAGGAGAGGGCGGAGCTGGAGGAGCAGATGACGCTGCTGCTCGATCGTCGTGCGAAAATGGAAACTCAGCTCGAGCAGCTCCGCGATATGGCCCAGCGCGGCGTGCAGCTCGAACTGCCGCTGACCGGCCGCAAGATCCCGCTCATCACCGACGAATGGGCCAAGCCGGAGCTCGGCTCCGGGGCGGTGAAGATTACGCCGGCCCACGATGCGAACGACTACGACGTGTGGCAGCGGCACCTCGAAATCGGCGCGATCAACATCCTCAACCCCGACGGCACGCTCAACGACGCCGTGCCCGACAAATACCGCGGCCTCATCGTGAAAAAAGCCCGCGAGGCCGTGGTCGCCGACATGGAAGCCGCCGGCCTGTTGGTCGAAGTCGAAAACCGCGAGATTGACCTAGCCCACTCCGACCGCAGCAAAACGCCCATCGAGCCGTACCTGGCCGACCAGTGGTTCGTGAAGATGGACGACGAAACTCCCCTCCCTCCTAGGGAGGGGCCGGGGGAGGGTTCTTCGCACACCGGCAAACTCGCCACAAGCGGCCTTGCTCAATCGGCGATGGACGCCGTCACCAGCAGCCGCGTGAAGATCACGCCAGAACGCTACGCCAAAGGCTATCTCGATTGGCTCAGCGAAAAGCGCGACTGGCCGATTGGAAGGCAACTTTGGTGGGGACATCGGATTCCGGTGTGGTCATTTGATCACGGACGCGCGCGGGTAGAAGAGGAATTTGAAGCGGTAGGGCGGCAATCTAGACTCATCGAGAAACTACTCCCGAAATGGAAATCTGAAGGCCGTGCAGCGTTGTGGACGCGCAAGCCGGAACTTGGAACTCCTCGCGACTATGCGAAACCTGACGAGCTTCACCTGGTCTTCATATGCGTTCGAGACGAACGGGACACAGAGATCGTAGAAGAATTGGAGAAGCTTGGAACCTTTGTACGTTCTGAAGACGTCCTCGACACCTGGTTCTCCTCCGCCCTGTGGCCGCACTCGACGCTGGGCTGGCCGGATGAAACGCGCGAGTTGAAAAAGTTCTATCCCACGAGCGTACTCATCACCTCGCGGGACATCATCACACTCTGGGTCGCGCGGATGGTGCTGGCCGGGTTGTACAACACGGGCGAGGTGCCGTTCCACGAAGTGTATATCACACCCAAGATTCTCGACGGCTACGGCGAGACGATGTCGAAGAGTAAGGGCAACGGCGTCGACCCGATCGACGTGATCGAGAAGTTCGGGGCCGATGCGCTGCGGTTCGCTCTGGCGTATCTCACGACCGACACGCAGGACGTGAAGCTGCCGGTCGAGTTCGAGTGCCCGCACTGCAGCGCCACCTTCCCACAGACGAAGAAGAACCGGCAATTGCCGCGGGTCGAATGCGAGAAGTGCGGCCAGCCGTTCGCCACGCAGTGGGCCGAAAAGCCGGAGGACAAGGCCTTGCCGCGGGGGGCCGCGGTGAGCGAGCGGTTCGAGCTGGGCCGCAACTTTGCCAACAAGCTCTGGAACGCCGCCCGCTTCTCGCTCATCAACCTGGAGGGTTATAAAGCCGCGACCGCTGGTCGCGGTTTTGCGGAAGACGATTTACTGCTCGAGGACCGCTGGCTGCTCTCGCGGCTCGCGACGGTGACGCAGCAGGTGACCGACGCGCTGGAGCGCTACCGCTACGCCGACGCGGCCCGCACGCTGTACGACTTCGCCTGGAACGAGTTCTGCAGCTTCTACGTCGAGATGACCAAGGCGCGGTTCCACGTAGACGAGTCTCTCCCGGACTCGAACGCGAGTTTCGGAGAAACTCGACTACGTGGGCGGCAAACTGCCCAACGCGTGCTGGCCCACGCGCTCGACGTGCTGCTGCGGTTGCTGCACCCGATGATGCCGTTTTTGACGGAGGAGGTGTGGCAGTTGTTGGGCCAGGTGGCGCCGGAGCGGGGGCTACGTGCTTCCGAACCCTCCCCTAGCCCCTCCCTACAAGGGAGGGGAAGTGCGACGGAGGAGAGCGTCTGCATCGCCCAGTGGCCAAAGGCGCACCTTGCAGATCAGGATTCGACGATCGAGCAGCAATTCGCCGACTTTCAGGCGGTGCTCGGCGCGGTGCGGGAGATCCGGCAGCGGCAAAACATCCCACCGCGCGAGGAGCTCTCGTTCGCGGTTCGCTGCGACGCGCACACGGCCGAGCTGCTGCAGCCCATGCAGCCGTACTTCACGCAGATGGCCCGCGCGACGGCCACCGCTTGGGGCCCGAACGCCAGCGCGCCGGATATCGCGGCCAGCGTCACGCTTGCCGGTGGCAGCGAACTTTCCGCCCGGCGCGGGCCGATCGAGGTGCACGTCGACCTGAGCCGATTCATCGACGTCGGAGCCGAGCGGACGAGGCTCGAAAAGGAGCGCGAAAATATCAGCAAGCAGCTCGGCGGCATCGAGGGCAAACTGGCCAACGAGAACTTCGTCGAGCGGGCGCCGGCGGAAGTCGTTCAGCAGCAGCGCGACAAGCTGGCCGAGCTGAAAAGTCAACTCCAATCCGTCGAATCAGCCTTGGCGAAGCTCACGAATTAAATCCTGCTCATCAATCGTCGTGCCCGTCGTGTC
>CAZHIV010000237.1:0-2547 GCA_964532675.1 uncultured Planctomycetaceae bacterium | reverse complement strand
GAATGAACTCGGCGGGCAGGCGGAACCGCGGGCCGCGCGCGAGCAGGCGGTTCTGCGGGTCGCGGGCGGCGAGCTCACGTAGCCGAGTGTCTCCGACACTCGAATCGGCGGTTTCGGAGAAACCGCCGCCACACGGTTGCGAGTTTCGGAGAAACTCGCCTACGTGGGAACTCTGCTGATACGTGGCGGACGCGGCGATTTGGCGGACGAGCCGTTTCACGTCCCAGCCGTGGTCCATGAAATCGACGGCCAGCCAATCGAGCAGCTCCGGATGGCTGGGGTATTCGCCCTGCGCGCCGAAGTCGGCGGCCGTTTGCACGAGGCCGGTGCCGAAAAGCATTTGCCACAATCGGTTGACGTATACCCGCGCCGCGAGCGGGTTCTCGCGCATCGTGAGCCAGTTCGCAAGGGCTAGCCGCGTCGACGGACCCCCGGCGGACTTCGGCGAGCTCAGTCGAGTCGAGCCGGGGGCTGACGGCAGTTTCGGCAGCACGGCCGGCGTGGCGGCGGTCACCTTTTCGCCCGGCTGCGAATAGTCGCCGCGCTTCAGAATATGGGTCTCGCGCGGCTGTTCCGCCACGTCCATGACCATCGTGGGAAACTTCTGGGTCAGCACGGCCAGGCGCTCTTCGAGGTTCGCCAGTGCGATGCGGTCGCGACGCGTGGCGTCGCTGTGGGCCGCAAAGTAGGCGCGCCATGCGTTCTGTTGTTCGGCGGTGCGCGGGGAGAAACCCCCGGCGGAGCCGGGCGCTGACGTAGCTTGGATGATTTCAACAACGCCCGGCGGCAGCGCGCTGCCGTCGTCCGCGCCGGTCATGGCGAGGATTTCGAACCGCGCGGCGACGAGGGTCTGGCCGTGACCGAAATTGAGCTGCGCCGTCAGGTAAGACGCGGCGGCCGAATCGATCGGCTTCTCGAACGTGATGGTGACGTGCGCCGGGCCGTCCTGGGCGACGTCGGGCGACCAGCCGTTTTCGTTGCGGGTATCTAGCACGTTTTCCGGCCGATAGGCACTCAGCCAGGAGCTGGCCGTCACGCGGCCGACGCCCAGCAGCTTGTGCAGGTTCACCTGGTCGCCCGGCACGCTCTCGGCGCTGGCCGAAAACGCCGTTAGGACGAACGTGCCGACACGTAGCCGAGTTTCTTCGTAACTCGGATTCGCGTCTCGGAGAGACGCGGCTACGTGGTCCGGCAACTTCCCATACCCGCGGCCGCCTTCCGGCGCGTTCGAGTCCGGGTGAAACAGGATGCGCAGCCCCGTGATGGGCCGATCTAGCTTCGGCAGACGCAGCGAGACATCGTACGCCAGCATTCCGGCCGGCTGCGAGATATGCACGAAGCGCGGCGGATCGATGTCGAAACCCTTGCCCGTGTTGGGCGTGCTCACCTTCAGCAGCTCGACCGGGTGCAGCTCGAGCGCCGCGCCGCGCTCGGCCAGCTCGTCGCGCTGCTGCGCTTCCCAAACGGCGAGCTCCGCCGGGTTTGGATTGGCGAGCTTCTTGCGGAGCTCTTCGATCTGCCGCCGCAGCTCGGGCTCCTCGCCGGTTCGCAGGACGGTCTTGGCCTCGTACACGGGAGCCGAGTTCGCGCCGCTATTGCCGTCCAGGCCCCGGTCGCTGAGCGTGTTGAAATAGGCGAAGAGCTGGTAGTAGTCGCGCTGCGTGATCGGATCGAACTTGTGGTCGTGGCACTGGGCGCAGCCGAGCGTGAGGCCCAGCACCGCCTCGCCGAGCGTCTTGATGCGGTCGACGTTGTAATTGGTGAGGTTCTCCTCGGGGATCGTGCCCCCTTCGTGCGTGTTCATGTTATTCCGCTGAAAGCCGGTCGCGATGAGCAACGAATCGTGGCTCCCTTCCGCCTTCCTCCTTCCCCCTTCCGCCTTCGCCAAGAGGTCGCCGGCCAGTTGCTCGCGGAGGAACTGGTCGTACGGCATGCCGGCGTTGAAAGCGTCGATCACCCAATCGCGCCACAGCCACATGTGCCGGCCGCCGTCGATCGAGTAGCCGTTCGTGTCGGCGTAGCGGGCCGCGTCGAGCCAATCGAGCGCCATCCGCTCGCCGAAGTGCGGGCTGGCCAGCAGCCGGTCGACGAGCCGAGCGTAGGCGTCGTCGCTGCCGTCGGCCACGAACGCCTCGACCTCGTCGGCCGACGGCGGCAGGCCCGTCAGGTCGAGCGACACGCGCCGAATGAGCGTGTGGCGGTCAACTTCCGCCGATGGCTGCAGGTCTTCCGCTTCCAAGCGCGCGAGCACGAAGCGGTCGATCTCGTTTCGCGACCACGATTCGTTCGAGACGGCAGGCAGCGGCGCCTTGACGGGCGGAACGAACGACCAGTGCTTCGCGTAGGGTGCGCCCTGTTCGATCCAGCGCCGGAGCGCCAGTTTTTCTTCCGGCTCGAGCACGCGGTGCGAATCGGGCGGCGGCATCATTTCCGCTTCATCGTCGCTGGCGACCCGCCGCCACAGCTCGCTGCGATCGGGTTCGCCGGGCACGAGGGCGGGCACGCCGTCGCGGTCCGCCAGGGCCGACTCCGCCTCGTCGAGCCGCA
>CAZHIV010000236.1:0-2654 GCA_964532675.1 uncultured Planctomycetaceae bacterium | reverse complement strand
AGCCGGCCGAGCGGCAGTTCAAGCTGACGCGCGGCTGCCTGGAGGTTTGCGCCGGGCTGCGCCATCCTCTTTTCATCATCACGAAGAACGCGCTCGTCACCCGCGATATTGATTTGCTGCAACGACTTGCCGAGCACAATGCCGTCCGCGTATCGCTGTCGATCACGACGCTCGACCCGCAGCTTGCACGCCTCATGGAGCCGCGCACCAGCTCGCCCGACGCCCGGCTGCGGACGTTGCGCGATTTGCATAACGCCGGCATCCCGACGAACGTGATGGTCGCGCCGGTCATTTCCGGTTTGACCGATAGCGAGATGCCAGCGATCCTCACCGCCGCCCGCGAGGCCGGCGCCCAATGGGCCGGCTACGTGCTGCTGAAATTGCCTACGACCGTCGTTGAAGTGTTCACCGATTGGCTCCGACGCACTTACCCGGATCGCAGCGATCGTATCGAATCGCTGATCCGCTCCACGCGCGGTGGCCGGCTGAGCGACTCACAATTCGGCCGCCGCCAAGTCGGCACCGGCAACGTTGCCGAGTTGATCGCCGATACGTTCCGCATCTGGTCCACGAAGCTCGGATTCCAAGATGAGCACGGCACGCTCAACGTCGAATCCTTCATTCCCCCGCGACCATTAAACGGCCAGTTGCAGCTGTTCTGATCGAACCACGGGCGTAACCGCGTGTCTGTGAAGGAATGTGGTCCCCTCGCTCTGCGAGAGGCATTTCATCTCGCGGAGCGAGACGACCACACACGCCCGTTGCGACCCGCCCCCGCTGCGGATATTATCGTAGTTCCCTGCAAATTGGAGTTCCCCACCTCATGCGTCACGTCCTTTCCGCCACGGTCCAAAACGTGCCCGGTGTGTTGGCCCATGTGGCCGGCATGTTCGCCTCGCGCGGCTACAACATCGATAGCCTCGCCGTCGGCGAGACCGACGACCCGCGGCTCTCGCGGATGACATTCGTCGTCGTCGGCGACGACCGCGTACTCGAGCAAGTCCGCAAGCAGCTCGAAAAGATTGTCACCGTCGTGAAAGTCGACGACGTCAGCTCGCGCGACCACGTCGAGCGCGACCTGATGCTCATCAAAGTGAAGATGAAGCCTGGCCAGCGGGCCGAAATTCGCGAGCTGGCCGACATCTTCCGTGCGCGGATCGTCGACGTCTCGCCCGACGAGGTGACGGTCGAGATCTCCGGGCAGGAGAAAAAAATCGAAGCCTTCATCGACCTCATGCGCCCGTTCGGAATTGTGGAGCTCGTCCGCACCGGCCGCATCGCCATGATCCGCAGCATCGACCGCAAACAAGGCAACGCCGGCCTTCGCAAATACGCCGGCGAAGCGGAAGCGTAGGTCAGGCTGTGCCTGACATTCAAACAATCGGATTTGAACAGGAGGTAACACAGTTAACAGAGAACGGGCAAGTAAGCTCGCGATAGGTTTGATCCGTGGGCTTACAATTGACAATTTGACTTCGGCGAGCTCAGTCGAGCCGCATTTTTCAATTTGCATTTTGCGATCGCATTTCTCCGTTCCCTCTGTTACCTCCTGTTCAAATTAATCGCATTGAAGCTTGGAGTTTTTGATGGCAGCTACCATTTATTACGATAAAGACGCCGACCTCTCTGCCCTCAGCGGCAAGACGGTGGCCATTATTGGCTACGGATCCCAAGGCCACGCCCACGCCCAGAACCTCCGCGACAGCGGTGTCCAGGTCGTCGTCGGCCAGCGCCCGGGCGGCAAGAATTACGACCTCGCCGTCAGCCACGGCTTCCAGCCCGTCAGCGCCGCTGAAGCCACCAAACAGGCTGACATCATCAACATCCTCGTCCCCGACGAGCTCCAGGGCGACCTCTACGACAAGGAAATCAAGCCGAACTTGAAGCCGGGCAACATCCTCATGTGCTCCCACGGCTTCAACGTCCACTTCGGCTTCGTCAAAGCGCCCGAAGGTGTCGACACGCTGCTCGTCGCCCCCAAAGGCCCCGGCCACCTCGTCCGCAGCGAGTTCACCTCCGGCGGCGGCGTCCCCTGCCTCATCGCCACCAACGAAGGCGCCAGCCCCGAAACGTTCGCCATCGGCCTGGCCTACGCCAAAGGCATCGGCGGCACGCGCGGCGGCGTCATCCACACCACCATCGCCGAGGAAACCGAAACCGACCTGTTCGGCGAACAAGCCGTCCTCTGCGGCGGCGCCAGCGCCCTGGTGAAAGCGGGCTTCGAAACGCTCGTCGAAGCCGGCTACCAGCCCGAAATGGCCTACTTCGAGTGCATGCACGAGCTCAAGCTCATCGTCGACCTGTTCTACCAGGGCGGCCTCAACTACATGCGCTACAGCGTCAGCAACACGGCCGAATACGGCGACTACACCCGCGGCCCACGCATCATCACCGAAGAAACCAAACAGGAGATGAAGCGCATCCTCAAAGAGGTTCAGGACGGCACGTTCGCCAAAGAATGGATCGCCGAAGCCAAGAGCGGCGGCAAAAACTTCAAGGCCATGAAAGAAAAAGACAAAAACCACCCCGTCGAAGTCATCGGCCGCAAGCTCCGCAAACTGATGAGCTGGATTAACGCCAAAGAAGTGGATTAACGATTACTCCCTCTCTCTCCGGGAGAGGGCTGGGGTGAGGGTGCCTTTCCGCGGAGCAAA
>CAZHIV010000235.1:0-15321 GCA_964532675.1 uncultured Planctomycetaceae bacterium | reverse complement strand
GGCAAGTTGGGCTTCGTCGAACGCCGCTGCAAAGAATCGCCCCGTGGAAATATCCACCCACGCGAGGCCCGCCGGGATGAACCCGGCGGCTCGCCTACCGTTCTCGTCGATTCGAGCCGCCGGGTTCATCCCGGCGGTCGGCAGCGCGATCGCCGCCAGGAAGTTGCTCGCCTGCGGATCCAATAGTGCATCATCGGTGAGCGTGCCGGGCGTGACGATCCGCGTCACCTCCCGCTTCACGAGCCCCTTGGCGAGCTTCGGGTCCTCGACTTGCTCGCAAACGGCGGCGCGGTGCCCGGCCGCAATGATCTTGGCCAGGTACGCATCGAGCTGATGGTGCGGAAAGCCCGCCATCGGCACGGGGTCGTCCCCCTTGTCGCGGCTGGTGAGCGCCAAGCCCAGCGCGCGGGCCGCGGCCCGCGCGTCTTCGAAGAACAGCTCGGTGAAGTCGCCCCTCCGCAATAACAGCAGCGCATCGCCGGCCACTCGCTTGGCCTCGTGGTACTGCTGCATCATCGGCGTGGGCGATGCGGACGGCATGAAGCACGACTCCTACGTGTAGCCGAGTTTCTCCGAAACTCGAACTGGCAGTTTCGGAAAAACTGCCCTACGGGTCGCGTTCATGCTAGCAGAATCGAGGGTCGCGAGTCGAGGGTCCGCTAGTAGCGTCGGCCGCCAGGCCGAATCTACCGCCGGTACACCCCGGCCTGACGGCCGACGCTAATCCCATCGCTGTTGAGTGCTCTTACTGCACCAGCTCTTCTTCCTCGTTGATCGCGTTGAGGTCGATCTCGCCGCGGTCTTCGAGCATCCGGACCACGTCGACGATCTCCTGCTGCTTCGCCTCGACGACCGATCGCTTGGCGGGGCCCAGGTATTCCATTTCCTCGCGGAGCGTTTCGGCGGCCCGCTCCGACATGTTGCGCAGGACCTTCTCCTTGAGCGTGTCGCTCGCGCCCTTGAGGGCCATCGCCCACTGGCTGGTTTCGACGTTTTTGAGCACCGTCTGGATGTCCTTGTCGCTGAACCGGCCAATGTCTTCGAAGACGAACATCAGGCGGCGGATTTCCTCCACCAGCTCGGCGTCTTCCTTCGCCAGGCCGTCGAGGATCACCCGCTCGGTGGCCCGATCGGAGACGTTGAGCATTTCGGCAACCGCCTCCACGCCGCCGGCCCGCTCGAAGCTCTGGCTCATCACGCTCGACATCCGCCTTTCGAGGCCGGTTTCGACTTCCTTGATGATCTCGGGATTGGTGCGGCCCATCGTGGCGATGCGTCGCACCACAGCCAGCCGACGCGCCTCGGGCAGACCGGCGAGAATCTCCGCCCCGAAGTTGGCCGGCAGGTGCGAAAGGATCAGCGCGATCGTTTGCGGATGCTCGTCGATGACGTACGTGAGAATATTCTGGCTGTCGACGTGTCGCAGGAAGCCGAACGGCGTGGCCTCGATCGACTGGCGTATGTTCAGCAGCGCGGCCGCCGCATTCGCGCCGAGCGCCTTTTGAATCAGCGATTTGGCCAATTCCAGCCCGCCGCCGCGGCCGCCCAACGTCGGGTTCGCCTCGGCGAACTCCTTGATCACCCGCTCCTGCTCGTCCGCGGCAATCGTGCGCGTGCGGGCGATCTCGATCGACACCTGCTCGGCCTGCTTCGGGTCGAGCTTCGCCATCAGATCGCTGGCTTCCTCTTCGGGAAGCGTCATCAAAAGAACGGCCGCGTTGTGAAGGTCGGACATGACGAGTCGCGTGTTAGAGCGAGCGAACACTAGCCCGAAGCGCCAGCGAGGGATGGCGGTACATTCCCTCGCTGGCGCTACGGGCTTGCGTGGAGGGGCGCAGTTTCCCGGTGCAGTCATCGACCCGGGCGACGCGGCAACTTAAGGCAAAGTTGCGGGTTAAACCGACTTTGCCGGCTCACCGCCGCCACACGGCCACTTGTCCATCGCATTCGTCGAGCTCGATCTGCAAGCATTCGATGCTTGCTGCCTGATCGCCCAGGGCCGCCAGCAGCTGCTGGCCGATGTAAGCTGCCAGCAACTCGGCTGTCGAATTGGCCAGCGGCAGAAGCCGGCAGTCGCCGCTGGGGAACACCCAGCGGCGATCGGCCCAGGTGGCCGTCACCTCCTGGCCGTCGTCCTCCACCCGAAGCTGAGGATGCTCCGTCGGCAGCAGCACGTAGTGATCGAGCGCCGAGACGATCTCGCGGAGCTTGTCGCGGACCAGCAGAAAATCGATCACGAGCTGGTTTTCTCCGAGCGGCCCGTGCAGCTCCGCGGCCACGCGGTAGTTATGGCCGTGCAGCCGCTCGCAGGCACCGCCGAACGTGATGAAGTGCGCCGCGCTGAAGACGTGCTCCGCCTTGGCGATGCGGACGTGATAGTGATCGGGCATGGCGAATGTCCGTCGCCGTTGGCTTCGGGTTAAACGACGTTTACCACAACTGCCAGTTTAACCGACCGTCGCGCAACAATACAAACAGCCCTGCGGCAGTGAAATCGGCCGTCGTGCCCGGATTGCGGCGATGGCCATCCGCCCGAAGCCAGCCGTCGAACTCGGCCAGCGCTCGTTCATACGCCGCCTCGCCCGGCCGACCGGACTCGAGCACGGCGGCTGCGCGCCGGCTCGACTCGCGCGCAATCTGCACCCCGCATTTGCGCTCGATGAGACTGTCGCCCCAAAGCGCGATTTGACGCACATGGCTGTGGACGATCGCGCCGCTCAGCGCCCATCCGCGAGACAGGCCCTCCGCGATCCAAGCCGCCATTCCATCAAACACGTCGGCAAATCCATTGGTGTATTGCCTTGCGACCAAGTCGCGATGGGCCGCCAAGCGCATGGCCTCCACCAGGCCGAAATCCGGCGGAGCGTCTGCATGAACGTCCGCCTCCTCGACACGACCCAACCCACCCGCGCCGGACAGTCGGATCGCGTCGTACACAAGCCGCGTATCTACATCCGCCAGCCTCTCGAGTACCTCGCGAATGCCGTCCGGCAGAGATTTCTCTCTCGGCACGGCCGCCAGCGGCGCGAGCAACAGCAATGTGCCAAGGTTCGTGTTCGTGCCCACCGCATCGCGCGTGGCGCGGACCGCATCGAGGATGGTCTTCCCGACGCCGGCAACTAGAGCCTGTTCCAGGATCGGTCCCACAACGACCGCGCTCGTGGCGAATTGCCCGTAGCTTGTGGCGTCGTCGGAAGTGGCATCCGGGTGGACGTTGCCCGGCTTCCGCGCCGTCGCCTCGTACAGGCACGCGAGCGTAGCCGCGGCACCGATTGAAAGCAGCCCTTTGTCGTGCAAGTCCATTTTTGAAAACGATGCGATTGACCGACGGCGAGCGGCGGGGTTCATCCCCGCCGGGACAAGCCCGGCGGCTCGCTATCGGTCGGAGCCACGCTAGGCGTTTGGCTATCCAAAAACCGCTCGACGATCGCCAGCGCCTCATCCGGCGCGTCTTCCACAACCCAATGACCGACGTCCGCCAGGCGATGCACCTCGGCGTTCGGCCACGCGGCGACGAATCGCTCAAGGCAGTCGGGCCGAAAGCACCAATCGCGCATACCCCAGATCAAACAGATTGGTCGGTCGGCAAAGGAATCGAGAGCCTGTTCGGTAACGGCAAGTCGCCCCCATGTCGTGTCCTGGGGGAAAGCTTCGATAACGAGATCGGGGAAGAGCGGTCGGCGTGGCTTCGGAATGTCCTTCACGAATGCGTACACGGCTCGCCTGCTCGCCCATGAATCGTAGGGCGCCAGGTAACCGGCTTCTACTTCACGTTCGAGCCGCGTGCGCCGTGCAAGCGTCATCCGGAGCGCGGCGCGGCTGAAGGCATTTGCCGCCTGCACTGCGATTTGTCCAAACACGGGAATTCGGCAGACACGAATACGCCATGGGATATAGCGCGGCGGAAACGCAGCCGTATTGAACAACACGATCCGCTCTACGCGCTGCCGGATGCGCAACAATGCCGCTAAGCCTATTGCGCCGCCCCAATCCTGGGCAACGAGCGTTATTCGATCTAACTCGAGCTTGTCAACGAAGGCGAGCAAGTTTCCAATATGGTCATCGAGTGTCAGGTACTGGCGCGGTTTGTCGCTCAGGCCGCAGCCAATGTGGTCTGGGGCAACGCAACGGTAGCGCGTCCGCAAAGCCGCGATCAATCGCCGCCAGTGGAACGACCACGTCGGGTTCCCGTGCACGAAAAGCAAGCACGCCGGCGCCGCCCCCGGTTCGGCACCGGCCGGCCCCTCGTCGAGATAGTGCATGCGGCCGCCCGGCAATTCGGCCCAATGCGACTCGAATGGGTAGAGCTGCCGCCAATCTGCCGAATGCGTCATTCTGGATTGTGGATAGTTGATAGTGGATAGTAGTTAGTTGTCATCGGCCCTCGAATCAACTATCAACTATCGACGATCAACTCGCAAACCTCAACTCCCAACCCTCAACTTTCGACCCTCAACCCTCACCCAAATCCGATGCCCAGCCTCACCGTCGAAAACTACGTCAAGACGATCTACCTGCTCGCCCAGCAGGCGGATGGCGGCGCGGTGGCGACGGGCCAAATCGCTGGCGGGTTGGGCGTGTTGCCGGGAACCGTTACCAGCATGCTCAAGACGCTCGACGAGAGCAAACTGGCCACCTACACGCCCTACGAAGGCGTGCGGCTCACGCCGGCCGGCCGCGCGCTGGCCCTCCGCGTGTTGCGACGGCATCGGCTCATCGAGCAGTTCCTGAGCCAGACGCTCAATCTCACGTGGGACGAAGTCCACGAGGAGGCCGAGCACATGGAACACGCCGTGAGCGACGCGCTGGTCGACCGCATCGACGCCTACCTGGGCCACCCCACGACCGACCCACACGGCGACCCCATCCCGCAGCCCGACGGCACAATGGCCGCGGCGGCCGACCGCTCGCTCGCCGACTGCGCTGCGGGCGAACGCTTCCGCCTGGCCCGCGTCGCCGATCAATCGCCCGATTTCCTGCGCTACCTCTCCCAAGCCGGCCTGGAGATCGGTTCTCACGGATCGCTCGTTGCCAACGACCCGGCCGAAGGCACGGTAGTAATTCGCGTTGCGGGCGAAAGCACGTCGCTGTCGCGCGAAGCGGCGTCCAAGCTGATGGTCCGCTAAAGCGACAGGCCGCCGGCCCGAAAACTCCGGCCCTTGACTCTCGACCCTCGACCCTCGACTATTGAACGGTGCGGCCGCCGGTGAGGGGCCTCTGCAATGGGGGCCTTGCGAACCTGGTCAGGGTGGAAACACAGCAGCCATAAGCTTGCGTCTCTTTGTGTGGGGGCCTCTCACCGGCGATCGAGGGCGGAAAATGTTTAATGCAAAATGAGCATTACCGATCTTCATCGAACATTTTGCATTGAACATTCATAGCCCTTTCGCGGTCCTCGCCGCGCTAAGGAATCTCTTGAGCTGACGACAATGGACCAACAATCGCCCGGCTCCTACGTCGTCATCGCCCGCCGTTATCGGCCGCAGTCGTTCGACGAGTTGGTCGGCCAGGAGCACGTCGCCCGGGCGCTGCAGCAGGCCATCTCGAGCGAGCGCGTCGGACACGCGTATCTGTTCACCGGCGCTCGGGGCGTCGGCAAGACGTCGGCCGCCCGCATTCTGGCCAAGGCGCTCAACTGCGAGCGCGGCCCCACGCCTACGCCGTGCAACGAATGCGACGTCTGCCTCCGCGTTGCCGGCGGCGATGATGTGGACGTGCTGGAGATCGACGGCGCCAGCAACCGTGGCATCGACGAGATTCGCCAGTTGCGGCAGAACGTGGCCGTGCGGCCGAGCCGCGTGCGATTCAAGATTTACATCATCGACGAAGTCCACATGCTTACCAAGGAGGCGTTCAACGCGCTTTTGAAAACGCTCGAGGAGCCGCCGGAGCACGTGAAGTTCATCTTCGCCACGACCGAGCCGCAGAAGATTCCGATCACGATCCTCTCCCGCTGCCAGCGCTTCGATTTTGCCGGCATCAGTTCCGCAGCCATCCAAGGCCGGCTGGCCCAAATCGCCGCGACCGAAGGCGTGGAGATCGAGCCCGAAGCCCTACAAATCCTCGCTACCCGCGCGGCCGGCTCGATGCGCGACAGCCAGTCGCTCCTTGAGCAGCTACTTGCGGTCAGCGACAAGCGGATCACCAAAACCGACGTCAACAATCTGCTCGGCATCGCACCGGCCGAGCGGCTCAGCGGCCTGGTGCAGCAGCTTATTGCCCGCGACGCCGCCGCCGCCCTCTCGGAGCTCGATGCCACGATCGCCGGCGGCGTCGAAGTCGGTCTCCTGCTCGACCAGTTGGTGGGTTACTTCCGCGACGTGATGGCAATCGCCGCCGGCTGCGGCGCCGACCAAATGCTCTACGCGCTTCCCTCGCAGGCCGATGAAGTGATGGAGGTGGGAAAACAGCTCGGGCTCTCCAAGATCCTCGCCGTCAGCCAGATACTCGACCACGCGGCCGCGCGATTGCGGGTGAGCATGCACGGTCGCACGCTCGTCGAAATGGCCGTCGTGCGCATCTGCCAACTGGACGAGCTCGACGACCTGGCCGCGCTCGTAGCCGAGCTGCGTGGAACGGCCCAATCGGCGCCGGGCGGCCTCGCCCCGCCGCGCGGCGAGGCAAAAAAAAACGATGAGCCGCGGCAACCGGGGAACCGGCAGAGCTCGACGCCACTGGCACGACGAAGCGACCCGCCCCATCACGGCGAGCCGCAGCAGCATAGCGAGCCGCAGCAGCATAGCGAGCCGCCGGGTTTATCCCGGCGGGATGAACCCGCCGGCTCGCCGGACGGCGACGACCCATCGAGCGGCGCAAACCTGCTGGAAGGCGAAGCCGCACCCGCCGCCGCCGATTCGGTGCTCGCTCAATGGCAGCGGGCGATGGCCGAGAGCGGCCAGGCGAGGCCAGCCGCTCCGCCGCGCCCCTCGCGTCGCGAGCAATTGGCGGCGGTCGCCGAGCAACCGTTCGTCCGCCGCGCCATGGAATTGTTCGAAGTCCCGCCGGACAAAATTCGCTACACGCCGCCGGAAAATAATTCGAATGATACGAGTTAGTTTTTCACCACGGAGGACACAGAGAACACGGAGAGGATGATCTCCATTTTTATCTCCGTGCTCTCCCTGTCCTCTGTGGTTATATATTCCGATTGATGATAGAGGGTAACAGCATCGTGTTCAAAGGCCTCGGCAACCTGACGAATCTTGGCGCGATCATGAAGCAGGCCCAGGAGATGGGCGGCCGAATGCAGGCCATGCAGGAGGAGCTGCGCGGCAAGCGGGCCACGGGGGCAGCCGGCGGCGGGCTCGTCGAGGTCGACGTAAACGGCCTGGCCGAGGTGCTGGCAGTGAGGATCGACCCCTCGCTGATGGAACGGGCAGACCGCGAGATGATCGAAGACCTGCTGCCCGCCGCGTTCAACGCCGCCCAGCAAAAGGCCCGGCAACTCCACGCCGAAGCCATGCGTTCAGTCACCGGCGGCTTGTCGCTGCCGGGACTCGAAGATGCCATGTCTCAGTTGACCGGCGGCGGCACCGAAGACGGCGACAAGTCTTCCTCTTAGCCCAAGTTGCCGTGGCGATCCGCGCCGAAAAGCGATCTATTAGTATAGTCCCCTGCGGCCCCCCTATCTAGTAGCCGGCATCGGCACGTGTTGGCCGCGGGCCGCCTCGGCGCGGCAAGCCGCTTGTCTCAATGTTGGCATCCATGCAAGGCCCTAAAGTTTGCAATTCGGAACCGCGCTTCCCGTTTCGCTCGTTCCCAACGTCTTTCCGGAAGCTAGAATTGTAAGTGTGGTTTGACCTGCTGCGCTGAGCGGGAGTATGCTAGACGGCACGGCCCTTCCGGTGCCGTGTGGATTCGTTCGACAGTTCTCCGAGCGCGGTACAAGCAACTTTACGGCAACTCTCATTCAGCGCACGAGCGCGATTCGAGCAACTTCGATGCGGCTTTCTCTCGGTCAACAAATGCAGCTGGCTCAGAAGCAGGTGCTCGCACCGCGGATGATCCAGTCGATGGAAATCCTGCAGCTGCCGCTCATGGCGCTGCAGGAGCGCATCGAGCAGGAAATGGAAGACAACCCCGTGCTCGATCAGCTCGAAGTCGACGCCGACGAGCCCGACGCGCCAAGCGACGATGACGACGACGCCAATCCGAGCAGCGTCGCCGACATCGAGCGGGAGCTGGTCGTCAAGGACGACCGCAACAACGAGGACGATTTCGAGCGCCTGCTCAACATGGCCGAGAATTTGCCGGACGACTACGAGGAGCGCAGCCGGCCGTCGCTCAACCGCATCGAGCAGGAAGGCGATCGCCGCCACGACGCGATGGCCAACATGCTGGCCCGGCCCGAGTCGCTCGTCGACTACCTGCATCACCAGCTCACCTGGTTCGAGCTGGACGACGCCGTGCGGCGGATGGCCGAGCGGATCATCTACAGCCTGGACACCAACGGCTACCTGAAAACGCCGCTCGAAGAGCTGCTGCCGCCGCTGCCGGCCGAGCTCAACGGCGACATGCATTCGCACCGCGCCGCGCAGCTAGCCGTCGCGGAGGAAGCGCTGCGGGTGGTTCAAAGGCTCGACCCGCCCGGCGTCGGCGCGAGAACGCTCAAGGAATGCTTGATGCTGCAGCTCACGCCAGGCATGCCGTACTACGACGAGCTCCGCACGCTCGTCGAAAACCATCTCGAAGACCTGGAAAACAATCGCCTGCCGCAGATCTCCAAAAAGACCGGCTTCTCGATCGAGAAGATCCAAGAAGTGTGGCAGGAGCTGCGAAAGCTGAAGCCGAAACCCGGCGCCGACTTCAACGAAACCACGGTGCCCAGCGTCACGCCCGACGTGTTCGTCGATCGCAACGACGACAGCAAGTACGAGGTGCGGCTCGAGGACGGCCAGTTGCCGTCGCTCTACATCAGCCCCTACTACCGCAAGCTGCTGCGCGACGAAGGCACGAACGCCGAGACCCGCGAGTACATCAAGCGCAAGATCAACTCGGCCCAATGGCTGATCGAGTCGATCGAGCAGCGCCGCAGCACGCTCACCCGCGTGGCCCAGGCGATCGTCGACCACCAGACGCGGTTCTTGGACGACGGCCCGGAGCACATCGAGCCGCTCAAGATGCAGCAAATCGCCGACAAGGTCGGCGTCCACGTCACCACCGTCAGCCGGGCGGTCGACGACAAGTGGATTCAAACGCCCCGCGGCATCTTCCCGCTCAAGCGGTTCTTCGTCGGCGGCACCACCAGCGCCGACGGCGAGGAAGTGGCCTGGGACCGCGTGCGGATCAAGCTGCAGGAGATCATCGACAACGAGGACAAGACCAAGCCCTTTTCGGATGATGCCATCGTCGAGGAACTCGGCAAGGCCGGCATCACGGTCGCCCGCCGCACGGTCACCAAGTACCGCAAGGCGATGAACATCCCCAGCTCCCGCGGCCGCCGCGATTGGACCAAGGGCGGGAAATAACGGCCGGATTTGCAATGCGAACGTATACCGCCATCATCGAGCGCTGTCCCGGAACGGGTCTCCTAGTCGGATACGTTCCCGGGTTTCCCGGCGCCCATTCACAAGGCGAGTCGCTTGACGAATTGTCAGATAATCTCACTGAAGTCATTGGAATGCTGATTGAAGATGGCGAGCCGGTCCTCGAATCGGAGTTCGTGGGTACACAATCGGTGCAGGTAGACTAGCGGCGATGTCCAAATTGCCGGTGCTGAAACCGCAAGAAGTGGTCGCTCGACTGCTCCGACTCGGCTTCAAGGGAAGTGCGTCAGCGTGGCTCGCACAAACAATTCCGCCATTCCGATGGTCGGGGCACTACCGTACCATTTCATAAAGGCCGGGACATCTCGCCCGTGCTCGTGAGAAAGATTGCGCGCGACATCGGAATGACGGCTGAAGAACTTGTCGACGTGGGCAGTTGACGATCATCGCCTATGGCACTGGCGTGCCGCGGTCTTGTGGGATTTCCTGCCCCTCCGCTTGGGACACTCGCAGCTTGCGCACCGCGTCGAGCACCTCTTCCGTATCCGCCCTATCGCCGTGGGTTTGGCTCACTTTGCGGAACTTGACCGTTCGTTGCTCGTCCAGCACGAAGGTTGACGGATAAGCGGTTTCGCGCGGGGCCTCCCAGCGCAATCCGTAACGGGCGGTGAAGCCGTAGGCGGGATCGATCACCAGCAGCAGCGGATCGGGCAACTCGGTGCCCTCCAAAAACTCCTCCGCCCGCTCGCGCAGATCCTGGGCCGGCCCTGGATAAACGAGCACCACCTTGGCGCCCAGCTTTTTGAACTCCTCGGCATGCTTGCGGAGATCCGCCACTTGACGCGTGCATAGGGTGCATTGGTACCCTGGGTAGCCCCGCAAAACGACGAGCACGATCGGGCCTTTTTTCGCAAGCTGGCTGAGCTTGAATTCTTCACCCTCCAACGGCTGCAGCTCGACGTCCTTTGCCGTGTCACCCACTTTGAGCGGTTTCAACTCCTCGCGCACCTGGGCGAACGTCCGGGTGCCTGCGCTAAGCGCCACGAGAGTTGCCATGAGAGAAACTGCAATTGTCGGATGTCGCATGATCGTAAAACCTCGCTAACGGGCTAACCAGGTCTGCCGCAGGAGCCGCATTGGCGCGGGCTCGCGGAATTGCCAGGCCCACGATTGATCCCAGAGCTGCAGGCGGAGCATCTCCCAGGCCGCACCCGGCCGCCGCAAAAACTGCCGCGCGACGGCCCACCACACGCGCGGATCGTATGCCAGCTTCCACCGGAAGCGCCGCAGCCAGTATTCGCTGGTGAGATGGTAGTTGTGCGTGCCGTCTTCTTCGTGGATTAGCTCGAAGTAGCCGGCGGCGCAGCGCTCGAGTTGGCCAGGCTCAGGGTACCAGCCGCCGAACTGCTTCACGAGCATCGCGAATTGGAAGTTGGCGCTGCCGGACGGATGCACGTACGGACCGCGGAGAATTTCGGCGGGGTCGAACTGGCCCGCCTCGCGGAAGTGGATCGCCGTCGTGACCAATCGGCCGCCGCCCACCAAGAGTCGCCGGCAAATGGCGAACAGCTCCTCGTAAATCGCATCCGTGCGCCCGGCCGCCGCGTCGGCCGCCTGGACGAAATGCTCCAGCGACCCATTGGCCACGATGGCATCGAATAGCCATTCCCCTCCCTCGTAGGGAGGGGCCAGGGGAGGGTTCGTCCGGAAGGCGCGATAGTTAAGCTCGTACGCCGCCAATCCGCGCGCCCGGCAATCGGCGACTTGCGGCGGAGAGAGCGTGATGCCGACGGCCGCGGCGCCGCGGCCCGAGGCCTGCTCCAGAATCCGCCCGTAGCCGCAGCCGACGTCCAAGAGCCGCGTGCCTGGCCCGCAGCCGGCCTGGTCCAACAAAGTCTCGGCCTGATGCTCCTGGGCCGCCAGGTACGCGGCCCGGTCGTTGCGCTCGTCAAGATATCTGCCTTCCGTCAGGTCCGTGATGCCGCAAGCGGGGAGGACGGTCAGCAAATCGTAACACCTGCGAACCGTCGGCGCGGTGACACGTTCCTGCGCGGGCATAGCGGTGATCGTAGCCATTGGCATAGCGACGGGCGCTTGGAGCAGACGCGTAATAAGCTCGAGCATTTCCCGGGCGTGCCGCCCGTGCGATTCGGCTCAGCCCAGCACTTTACGCCCGTCCGGCCGAATTCTCAAGCCTTCGCCGCCACACCGCTGATTCGCGAGGCCTCGCTGAGCCGCCGCACGATTTCCTTGGGATCGCCCGTTTCGGCCAGAAGATCAAGCTGCTGCTGGGCCGCGCTGGGATTGCTGGCCAGCCGGACGCAGTCGTTGAGATACGTCTCGCAACCCAGTTCCGCGGCGGCCGGCCGGAGCATCTCCACCAACCGGCTCACCGTATCGCTCACGCTCGCCACACGATAGGTGTTGGTGTCGACAAGCCGGGCCTGGTTGCCGAACCGGGCGGCTCGCCACTTGTTTTGCTGCACCATCATCGGATGGCTGTCGTGCTGATACGTGCCGTGGTCAATCTCATCCGAAAGCGCCTTGACCAGGCACTGAACCAGCGCGGCAACCGCGAGCGTATCGGCCAGGTTGCCCGGCATGTCGCACACTCGCACCTCGACGGTGCCGAAGTTATGGTGCGGCCGCACGTCCCACCAGATCTCGCGAATGGTGTTGATGAAGCCGGTATCGATCATGTGGTTCACCAGCCACACGTATTCGCTCCAGTTCCGCATGAGCGTGGGCAGGCCGGCCGTGGGAAGGCCTTCCATCACCTTGGAGCGGTGCGAATGCAGCCCTGTCCGCCGTCCCTCCCAGAAGGGGCTGCTGACGCTCAGCGCCAGGAGCGTCGGCAGGTGGCGCATGATGCGGTCGCAGATCATAACCGCCTTGTCGCCCGTATCCACGCCGACATGCACGTGCAGGCCGAACGTCACCAACCGCCGGGCCATTTCCTGCAGCAGGTTCACCAGCTGCAGGTAGCGTGCGTCGGGCGTGATCTGCTGTTCCTCCCAGCTTGAAAAAGGATGCGTCGCGCCCCACCACAACCGCAGGCCGAGCGCGTCGCAAGCCGATTCGACGATGCCGATCTTCGCCCGCAGGTCGCGCTCGGCCTCGGCGATCGTATCGCACACGTCGGTGTTGATCTCCAACACGCACTGCATCAGCTCCGGCTTGAAATGGCCCGACTCGTCATCCTGGTATCCCTCCGCGGTGAGCCGCGCGTGGAGCAGGCCGTAGGCGCTCGAAAGGGCCAGCGTCTCGCCGTCCAACAGGCCCAGCTCCAGCTCGATGCCGACCGTCGGCCGTTCGTTCCGATGAAATTCGATGGTGGCCATGGAGCGTCGAGGGTTGAGGGTTGAGGGTCGAGAGCCGGAGGATAAAACGTCGTTCCGCGCGGTGGCATTTCCCTTAGTGCCCTGTAGGGAACGGCCTCTGTGCCGTTCCGTCGCCTCACGCTGGCGGTTTAGCCCATTGCACTACGCTCCGCGCGAGTATCTTCGCTCCCACCGTCAAGCAGCGTTCATCCACGTCGAACGTCGGCGTGTGCAGCCCACTCAAACGGCCATCCTCGCCGGCAGCGCCGAGCCGAAACATCGTGCCGGGCACGTGCTCCAAGTAAACGGCAAAGTCCTCGCTGCCCATGCTGGGCCGCTGCAGCAGCGTCACTTTGTCCGCACCCAGCAGTTGAGCCGCGACGTCGCGAACCAAAGCGGAGAGCTCTCCGTCATTGTAGACCGATGGCGTGCCCCGCTCAAAACTCAGCTCGAGCTTGGTGCCGGTGACTTGCTCGATCCCCTGGGCCAGCGTGCGGACGTGATTGATCGCTTGATTGCGAACCTGTCGGTCGAGCGTGCGGAGCGTGCCCTCGAGGACGACCTGCTCGGGGATGACGTTGGCGTTCTGCCCGCCGTGGATCTGGCCGAAGGACACGACCACGGCGTCTTGGCTATCCGTCGCCCGCGGCACGTATTGATACAGCGTGCTGATGAGCTGCGCTGCGGCCGCGATGGGGTCGGTCGATTCGTGCGGCCGGGCCGAATGGCCGCCGCGGCCCTGCACGATTACGCGCACCGCGTCGCAGCTCGCCGTGAACACGCCGCCGCGGAGGCCGATCGTGCCGGCCCGCCGCGTCGGGTCTACGTGCAGCGACAAGATAGCCTCCACTCCCTCCAGCGCGCCGGCGGCAACCATCGCCTGGGCGCCGGTGCTGGTCTCCTCGGCCGGCTGAAAGATACCGCGCCACGTAACGGGCCACGGCAAGGCGCCGTCGCGTTCCACCTCGTGCAGGGCCGCCAGCGCGCCGAACACGGAGGCCGTGTGAGCGTCGTGGCCGCAGGCGTGCATCACTTCCGGAACGGTGCTGCGGTAGGACGTCTGCTTCTGGTCCTCGATCCGCAGGGCGTCGATATCGGCCCGCAAGGCAATGCGTCTCGCGCCCTGGCCGCGGCTCTCCACGATCAGCCCGCACCCCTCCGGCCCCATCCGCACGCCCAGCCGAAGCTCGCCGAACAGTTGGTACAGGTGCAGGCTGGTCTGCAGCTCCTCGCCGCTCGGCTCCGGATGCGCGTGCAGATGCCGCCGCAGCGCGACAATCCGCTCCGCCAGCCCGTCCACCGCCGCATCGATACGATTCTGCCAATCAACCGACATATATTCACCACAGAGGACACGGGGAGCACGGAGTTCGATGGATCAACAGGAGGAAGTGGAATGCGGCTAGGAAACGTTCGTTACAAAACATTGAACTTTCCTACCGACCATCCCGCCGCGAGGCAACTGGCCCTTTTTTTTCATTACATGGTAACTCTGTGGTTAAGTCACAAACTCCGGCTGCACCAGCTCCGTCAGCACGCCTGCCTTGTGCCCTTCCGCGAGAAACTCGCTCACCGCCTGCCGGCCGCGGGGGCCGAAATCGAGCGTCCAATCGTTCACGTACATGCCGACGAATTGGTCTGCCTGCCGGTCGTCGAGGTCGCGCCCGTAGCGCAGCGCGTAGCGCAGCGCCTCGTCGCGGTGCGCCAGGCCGTACTCGATGCTTTCCTTGAGCAGCCGTTCGATTTCGCGGGCCTTCTCGGCGCCCAAATCCTTTCGCACGGCATTCGCCCCCAGCGGCAGCGGCAGGCCGGTCCGCTCCTTCCACCATCTGCCAAGATCGATGACGAGCTGCAATTTGTGATCGCCGTAGGTAAGCTGCCCTTCGTGGATGATCAGCCCGGCGTCGATCGGTTGACCTTCGTATTTGCCTGCCGCAACGGCCGGGATGATCTGGTCGAAGGGCACCTCCACGCTTACGAAATCGACACCGAGGCACAATCGCAACGCCAGGTACGCGCTCGTCAGTTTGCCGGGTACGGCGATCGAGAGCTTCGCCAGCCGGTCGATCGGCATCGCCTCGCGGCTCACGACCATCGGCCCGTAGCCGTCGCCCATGCTCGCCCCGCACGAGCACAGGACGTACTTGTCGTGCAAGAATGCGTACGCATGGAGGCTGATCGCGGTCAACTCCAGTGTGGCCTGAAACGCGCGGCGATTGAGCGTTTCGATGTCGACCAGCTCGTGCGTGAACTCGAAGTCGCCCGTATCGATGCGGCCGTTGGCCAGGGCGAAGAACATGAACGCATCGTCCGGATCGGGGCTATGGCCCACGCGGATCAATTGCTTGGTGGCGGTCACTATTGGTTCCTCATGCGGTGAATTTCTCCACCGCATGATACCAATCGCCCGCCCGGCCTAGAATGGGGCAGCAACTACCCGCAGAGCCTAGCCGAAGCCTAGCCGCGACCCCAACGGGTCGCCGGAACGAGGCGATGGTTCACCGGCGACCCGTTGG
>CAZHIV010000234.1:0-5026 GCA_964532675.1 uncultured Planctomycetaceae bacterium | reverse complement strand
CGATGCCGACAGGGATCTTGACGCGGATCGTCTCCAGCTTCCCACTGCCGCGTTGGACCGTCAGGGCCGCCTCGCCGCCGAGCACGGCCGTGGCGAAGGGCACCGTCAATTCGTGCCTGAGGTCGGCACCGCGGCTCGTGGCTCGTGCGCCGGGCCTTCCGCCGCGTGAGCGGCTGAACTGCTTGAACAGGTCGGCAAAGCCGGCGCCGCCTTCGATGTCCGGCTCGCCGCCGCCGAACAGGTCGTTGAGATCGAACGGATACGATTGCGGCCCGCCGCCGGTCGTCGTGTACCGCCACGTGCGCGGCCCGCCGGCCGCGCCGACCGACTCGAAGTCTGCGCCGAATTGATCGTAACGCTTCCGTTTCTCCGCGTCGCTCAGGACGTCGAACGCCGCCTGCACCTCCTGAAACTTCTTCTTCGCCGTGGCGTCGTCGGGATTCTTGTCGGGATGGTACTTCCGTGCCAACATGCGGTACGCTTTCTGGATTTCATCCGGCGACGCGGAACGCGAGACACCGAGTGTGGCGTAGTAATCCTGGGCCATGCGAGAGAGGTCGGAGGGCGGAGGTCGGATATCGTAAATAACCGCGACGCAATGCGTCGCCGGGCTTCGTGCAAATTCTATTCTACGGCAATCAGGGCGGGAGCAAAATCGTGGGCCAGTTTTCGCCCGTGCTAGACTGGAAGAGAGGCCATCCTCGAATCAAGGAACCATATGACCTGGCGGATTACGCTGATTGCGACGCTGCTGTGCCCGATCGCCATCGCGGCGACATGGCGTCCGGCCTGCGCTGCCCCGCGGGCCGACGGCGCGTTGCAAATCGAAGTGGTCGATAGTGAAACGGGCCAGCCGATTGCCGCGCGGATGCACCTCAAGAATTCCCGCGGTCGGCCGGTGCGGCTGAACCTGTCTGAGGCCGCCGAGTTTGGCGGGCATTTCTACATCGACGGCCGCCTGACGCTTCCGCTTCGTCGCGGCCAGTACACGTTCGAAATTGAATCCGGCCCCGAGTACCTGAATCAAACGGGCCACTTCGAAATCGACCGCCACGCCGACGACGCCAAGCGGATCGAGATGAAGCGCTTCGTCGATCTGGCCAAGGAGGGCTGGTGGGCCGGCGATTTGGACGTCGACCGACCTCCGCGCGATCTGCCGCTCATCCGCCGGGCGGAGGGCTTGCAGAACGTTCAGGCTTCCGACTTTGCATTGCGGTTAGTCGACGATATCCAATCCGCAATCGGCGGTCTGCAATCAGGTATTGTCGTCGCCCGCACGCCGTACGCCTGGAACTTGCCCGTTTGGCTGGCGCGCGACGAGCTGGACGCGATCCAATTGATTCACCACCGGGTCCCCTCCGGGTGGCTTCGCGACGGCGTCGTGGATAACGAAGACGACGGCCGGCCGCGCGATCGGTCGCTCTATCCGGGCCGCAGCGGCATCGGCCGCTGGTCGGAAACGGTTTACTATCACGTGCTGAATTGCGGATTGCGGATTCCGCCGGCAGCCGGCAGCGGGTCGGGCGGCAACGAAAACCCGGTGGGCACCAACCGCGTGTACGTCCACTGCGGCGACGAATTCACTGCCGAAGCCTGGTGGGACGGACTGCGGGCCGGCCGGGTGTTTGTGACCAACGGCCCATTGCTGCGGCCCATGGTCGAAGGCCGCCCGCCCGGACACGTGTTCCACCTCGATGCCGGCGGCACGTTGACGCTCGAAATCGGCCTCAACCTGGCCACTCGCGTGCCGATCGAGTATCTGCAAGTCATCCGCGACGGAAAGGTCGAGGCCGAGGTCCGCCTGGCCGACTGGAAGAACCGCAAGGGCCGCTTGCCGCCGGTCGTTTTCGATCGGAGCGGCTGGTACCTCGTCCGGGCTGTAACCACCAACGAGCGGGCGTATCAGTTCGCCGCCAGCGGTCCGTACTACGTGGAGCAAGCCGGCCGACCGCGAATCAGCCAGCGTAGCGTGCAGTTCTTTCTCGATTGGATCGCGGCCGCCAAGGAGAGAATCCGCGAACTACCGGCGATCGAGCCGGCCGCCCGGCAAGCTCTGCTAGCAGAGCAGGGCTCTGCGAGGCAGTTCTTCGAGGAACTTCTTGCCAAGTCCAACGCCGATTAACGTGCAGCCTGTTCTGGGCAGCCGCTCTTTGCCGAAAGGAAGAGTGTCGTTAAATACACATGCCGCGGGGAAAGCTCTCGCCGCAGAATCGGAGAACGTTCTGATGGGCGGGGTTGGTCAGACAGTCGTCGGGCTGCTGGATTCGGCTTCCGAGGAGCCGGTCTCGTCATCGCTCGTCGGGCCGATTGAGACGCTCAGCTTCTTGCGGCGCGCGCTGCTGTTTGCCGAGCTGTCGAACCTTTCGTATTTGTCGCGGGCCGAGGCGGGCCAGCTCGCCAATCATATCGGCTTTCCGGAGATCCGTTTCTACGACCGCGACGGGGCGCAGGCCTACATCTTTGCCAACGACGACGATGCGGTCGTCGCTTGCCGCGGCACCGAGCCGCACGACAGGAACGACGTGCGGGCCAATATTGACCTGGGAAGGGCCATGGCCGAAACGGTGGGCTGGGTCCACCGCGGCTTCAAGCGCGAAGTGGACGACCTCTGGCCACGGCTGGAGCAAGCGCTGGTGAACAATACGCGCACGCTCTGGTTCACGGGCCACTCGCTGGGCGGCGCGATGGCCGCCATTTGCGCGGGGCGCTGTCGGCTATCGCACATCCGTTCGAACCCCCGCGCCTTGTACACGTTCGGCTGTCCGCGGATCGGCAGTCGCCGCTATGTGAATTACGTGCAGCTCGAAGCCTACCGCTGGGTGAACAACAACGACATCATCAGCCGCGTGCCGCCGGGGTGGCTCGGATTTCGTCATAAAGGGCAGGAGGTGTATCTGAACTCCTACGGCCAAATCCGCCGCGACACCCGCTGGCAGCGCGTGAAGGACCGCTGGCGCGGGTTCGTCCAAGGCCTGCGCGAAGGCCGCTTCGACCATTTCGCCGATCATTCGATCGGCCAATACATCCAGCAAATCCGCGCCTTGGTGGAAGATGAGGAACGATTACCGATTACGTTTCGGCTATCGCGTCCCGCGGCGGGCCATGTTCCACGTCGCGCGGCGGCATAAATCGGCAAAACGGCTCAGCGCCGGCCTGCGGAGCTCTTTCCCTTTTTTCTCTTTTGACGCCCCCGCGCGGGCTCGCCGTTTGACGACAAATCGGGGATCGCGTCGAAGGAGAGTGGAGTCACTCCCTCAACCGCCTGGCCGTCCTCGCGAGACGCGGCGAGCGCCAGCAGTTCCACCTGGCTGCGGCGCGGCGCTTCATCCGCCGCCTCGGCGCGAACGTAGGTGCCGTCTGCCTGCAGGACGCGCGTCCGGCGGTTGTCCTTCAGGTACGTCGGGACGATCTCGTCCACGATCCGCCGCCGCAGGTCGTCGGCCTCGACGGGGAACATCACCTCGACGCGGCGTTCGAAGTTCCGCGGCATCCAGTCGGCGCTGCTCAAAAACACCTGCTCCTTGGGGCCTTCGCCGAAGACGAAAATCCGGCTGTGCTCCAGGAAGCGATCCACGACGCTCTGCACGCGGATGTTTTCGGAGATCCCAGGCAGCCCCGGGCGGAGGCAGCAAATGCCGCGGATCATGAGATCGATCGGCACGCCCGCCTGGCTTGCGCGGTACAAGGCTTCAATCGTTTGACGGTCGACCAGCGAATTAAGCTTGGCGATGATCCGTGCTCGTTTCCCTTCGCGTGCCCGTGCTGCTTGCTCGTCGATGAGGTCGATCGTCCGCCGCTTCAGGTCGCTGGGCGCGATCACCAGCTTCTGCCACTCGTGCTTCTGCGAATAGCCGGTGAGCAAATTGAACAGGGCGGAGACGTCGTCGGCGATGACTTTATCGGCGGTGAACAGGCCGAGGTCGGTGTAGACAAGGGCGGTGTTGGGGTTGTAATTGCCGCTGCTGAGGTGCACGTAGCGACGGACCTTCTTGCCCTCCTTGCGGACGACCATCGCCACCTTGCAGTGGGTCTTGAGGCCCATGAAGCCGAACACGACGTGGACGCCGGCCCGCTCCATTTGCCGCGCCCACACGATGTTGTTCGCCTCGTCGAATCTAGCCTTGAGTTCCACGAGGGCGGTGACCTGCTTGCCATTCTCGGCCGCCTCGGCCAGGGCCCGCACGATGGGGCTGTCGCCGCTGGTGCGATAGAGCGTCTGCTTGATGGCCAGCACCTGCGGGTCGCGGGCTGCTGCTTCCACGAAATCGAGCACAGGCCCGAACGATTCGTAGGGATGGTGCAGCAGGATGTCGCGCTCGGCGATCCTTGCGAAGATATCGTCGTAATCGGCGAGACCCACGGGCGGCCGCGGCACCAGCGGCGGGTCGCGCAGGTCCTTCCGATCGACCTGCGGCAGTAGCTCGAACAGGCACGTCATATCCAGCGGGCCATCGACCTCGTAGACTTCGTTGTAGCCCTCCTCTTTGGAGCCGGCTTCCTTGTAGCCACCCCCGGCGAGGCTGGCAGCCGACTTCGCGTCGGCGTACAGCTCCTCTTCGCCGACGAGCATCTTCAGCACCGCGGGATTCATCCCGCGCGAAATTTCCAGCCGCACCGCCTCGGTCCGCTGCCGGGCGCGCAGCCGCGACTCGATGGAACGCAGCATGTCGTCGGCTTCCTGCTCGAGCAGGTTGATATCCATGTCGCGCGTCACGCGAAACGTCGCGTGGTCGACAATGCGGTAGCCGCCGAAAAGGTCCGGCAATCGGCTGGCGATGAGATCGTCGAGCAGCACGAAGTTCTGCATGTCGTCCGGCTCGAGCGACACGAACCGCGGCAGCACCTGCGGCACCTGCACGACGGCGAACAGCTTGGGCGGCCCGAGGCCGCTCATCCGCTCCAGGATGGCCGCCAGATAGAGTCCGCGGTTGTGGAAACGGGGGCTGGGATGGGCCGGGTCGATCGCCATCGGCGTCACCACCGGGAACACGGCCTGGCGGAAATACTTGTCGAGCGATTTGGTTTC
>CAZHIV010000233.1:0-13129 GCA_964532675.1 uncultured Planctomycetaceae bacterium | reverse complement strand
GCTTGATGAACGAGCGGTCGATCTTGAGGGTATCGATTGGAAAAGCCTGCAAATAGCTGAGTGACGAATAGCCGGTGCCAAAATCGTCAAGGCTAATGCTGACGCCGAGCGAGCGGAGATTGTTAAGCGTTTCAGCAGCGGCCTTTGGGTCGGCCATGATTGCACTTTCGGTGATTTCGAGCGTCAAACAGCTTGGATCGAGTCCGCTCTCGGCAAGGCTTTCTTGGACGCAGTCCACCAGTCGCGAACTCGCAAATTGTTTAGTCGAAACATTCACGCTGATAAACAGGTTGGCGTGGGTAGGATATTTCAACTGCCAAGCCCGCAGCTGGTGGCAGGCTTGTCGCAGAACCCAGGCGCCCAATTCAATGATGAAGCCGATTTCCTCGGCAATGGGAAGAAAGTCGGCCGGGCTGACCAGACCCCGCGTCGGATGCTTCCAGCGCAACAAGGCTTCAAGACCCTTTATCGCTTGAGAATGCAGCTCCACGATTGGCTGATAGTGCACGATGAACTCGCCAAGCTTGATGCCGTTTCTCATTTCCATTTCGAGCTCAAGCCGCTGGACGGCCTGCTCGCGGAGGGATTGATCGAATAGACACCAGCGAGATTTACCGCTGTATTTGGCTTGGTACATCGCGGTGTCCGCGTCGCGCAGCAAATCGTCGGCGGAATCGGCTCCGTCGCCGCCCATTGCGATTCCGATACTAGCGGAGATCGACACATCATTGCCGCGAAGGGAAAGCGGCTCCGAGAGAACCGAGAGAATTCGATCAGCGACTACCGTGGCGTTCGAAGGTTCATGGAGGCCCTGCACTAGGATGACGAACTCGTCGCCGCCGAATCGCGAAATCGTGCAGCGTTCGGTGATGCGGGAGATCGTGTTGGCGCTGCGCAAGCACGATTCCAAGCGGCGGGCGACGATGACCAATAGCTCGTCGCCGACCAGATGGCCCAAACTGTCGTTGATCACCTTAAAACGATCCAGGTCGAGAAAGAGGACAGCGAAACAGGCGTGTGGCTTGTGTGGCGCGGCCTGGACCGTGGCCTTCAATTGGTCCATGAACATGACACGATTGGGCAGGCCCGTGAGCGGATCGGCGCCTTTGCCGCGCGTGATATCCGTCTGCGAGCCGGCCATCCGCGTTTCGCGTCCCGATTCGTCGCGTACGGCCATTCCGCGAGTCAGCACCCAGCGATAGGACTTGTCGCGATGCAGCATACGGTATTCGCATTCGAATTGGGCTGCTTTGCCCTCGCGGTGCGCGGCGAGCATCTGATCCACATGCGAGCGGTCTTCGGCGTGGATGCGGTCCAGCCACTCCTCTGGTCGGTCGCCGACTTCGTCCGGCTCGAGCCCGAGGATCGCCTTCCAGCGTTCCGAATAATGGATGCGGTTGGTCAGCAGGTCCCAGTCCCATAGGCCGTCGTTCGCACCCTGAGCCGACAGGGAGTACCGCATCTCGCTGTTTCGCAGCTGCGTGGAAAGCCTTTTGCTCGCCACCTGGCACCTGATTCGCGCCATGGCGACCGGAAAGTTAATCGGCTTGGTGATGTAGTCGTTAGCGCCGATTTCGAAAGCGCAGACGACGTCTTCGCTCTGACTCTTAGCCGTCGCCATCAAAACGGGGAGGTCCATGGCCGAATGACGCTTGCGAATTTCCCTCAGTACTTCATATCCGCTTTGCAGCGGCATCATGGCATCGAGCAGCACAGCGTCAAAATCGTGCTCGGAAATCAGCTGCAGCGCCTCCGCTCCGCCAGGCGCCGTCAGTACCGAATACCCTTCCAGCTCCAAGCGGCGACTTAGCATGTCACGGTTCAATTCCTCATCGTCGACAACGAGAAGAAAACCCGGCGGCTCGCTCATAGGGATAGTTCCTTGCAAAGCAGCGATTCGATTTTTTCCAACAGATTCGTAAAATCGAGCGGCTTGGTAACGTACTCGTCGCAGCCGGCCGACAACGCTCTTTCACGGTCGCCGACCATAGCGTGCGCAGTCACGGCGACCACCGGCAGCGATCGCGTCGATTCATCCGACTTCAATTGTCGAGCAACTTCCCAACCGTCCATCTGCGGAAGGTTCATGTCCAGCAGTATCAGATCAAACTTCGATCGCTCCAGCCGAGCCTTAGTCAGGCCCGCTTGCCCATCCGAGGTTGCAACCACTTCATAATCGAATAAGCTGAGATAGCGAGAGATCAGATCTTGGTTCGCATCAAGATCTTCAATGAGCAGGATACGAGGCATGATTGACGTATTTCATGGCGGGCGTATGATCGACATACTCCGACATGGGTACGGATTTACAGAAAAGCGGCGAGAACGACCGTCGGCATAAGCAAATGTAGGTCACGCTGGCGGCGCAGGACGGCTGAGTGGGCGATCCAAGCGCGCAATCCGCGCAGCCGATAGATTCGCATCAATCGAAATTCATGCGGAAAGTCAAATCGCCCGATATTGCCAACGAATCGTGACCTGTAGCATCGCCGAACGGCTACAAGCCACGACCTGCGTCGGCGCAATACATCGATGCAGATTCACTCTGATCTGGGAGCAGCCGCGTATTGGCGCAGAATGCAAGGTTGGAAAGCCCATTTCGGCTCTCAGACGTTTCAGCCCCTGATTTGCGTAAGGTGGGCGTGACATTGTGCTCCGCGGCATGGGCGAAATGTCGGTTCGGCCTGGGCCACTTACGGGGATGTGCAAGGGCAGCTCAATCGCGCGTAGCGAGCACTGAATTTGCGCACTGCAGTTTGACCGACAGCGCCGCGTAGTATCTGCTTGGGGGGGCTCTGCGAACGGAATGCGCTGCCTGATCGGCTTGGCTTTTCTATAGGACGCAGGTGGGTTACACTGACGTCCATTCCAGTACGAGCGCAACCTAACTCGCCCAATTCGTGCCTAGCGCAGGTCGGACATTTGTCGGTGGCTAGGCAACGCGTCAATGAAAATAGCATTCAGGATTAGCGTAGCCGGCCTAGTCGGGTTCGCATTTGGTCTTGCCTCCTGCGTTGCGGCGGAGTCAGCCGACAAAGATGTCTCCTCGCCCGTCGAGAGTGGTGTAGCTCCGCCAGAAGGCCGCGAAGGAGATGAAAAGCGGGAGGCGGTGGAACGACCCCCGGCCGTTCAGATCCTCATGCCGGGATTTGCGGTTCGCGAATTGCCCGTTCAGCTTTTAAACGTCAACAACGTGAAGTACCGCGATGACGGAACGCTAGTGGCGTTGGCTTACGACGGTACGGTCTGGCTGCTTCGCGACACGGATGGCGACGGACTGGAGGATCGACCCCAAGTATTTCGGGAACCGTCGAAAGAATTGCGATCTCCGATCGGTATGGATTTGACGCCCGAGGGATATGACCACGGGCGCGGCCTCTTCGTTGCGGCAAAGGATCGAGTTGTGCTGATCGTCGATACCGATGACGACGATCGCGCCGATAAGGAAATCACCGTAGCTACGGGATGGAAGGAGAGCTTTCACCAAGTCGACGGGCTGGGAGTGGCATTTGATCGGCGCGATGGCAGCGTTTATTTCGGGCGGGGTACGTACAATTTCGCCGATCCATATTTGCGCGACCAGGATGGCAACTCGCAGTATTCGCTGGTGGACGAATCGGCCGCCATCGTGCGGATTTCGCCAGACTTCAAATCGCGTGAAGTCATCGCGACGGGAATTCGTTTTCCGGTCGGGCTTCGCTTCAACGCTCAGGGTGATCTGTTTGCAACGGACCAGGAAGGCGCAACCTGGCTGCCTAATGGGAACCCTTTCGATGAGCTACTCCATATCCAACAGGGCCGGCACTATGGCTTCCCGCCGCGTCACCCGACGCATTTGCCCGACATAATCGACGAGCCAAGCACGTTTGATTACGGACCGCAGCATCAAAGCACGTGTGGGCTCAACTTTAACGAGCCGGTGCAAAGTGGCGGGCCAACATTCGGGCCGTCATTTTGGGATGGCGACGCGCTTGTCGCCGGATATTCGCGCGGCAAGCTGTATCGCACGCAGGTCGCGAAATCGCCGGCCGGCTATGTTGCGCGAACGCACATTCTGGCCTGCCTGAACATGTTGACCGTCGACGCGTGCGTCAGCCCGGAAGGGGATCTGATCGTTGCTTGCCACAGCGGCGGGCCCGATTGGGGCAGCGGGCCGACTGGGAAAGGACGGCTCTTCAAGATTCGCTACGCCGACCGCGAGCTTCCACAGCCTGTTGTCGCATGGCCGGCGGGACCGCGAGAAGTGCGGATCGAATTCGATCGAGCGGTTGCCCCGCAGTCGCTGCGCGATGTCTTGAGCAACTCTCAGCTTACGGCGGGTCGGTTCGTCCGCGCCGGTGATCGATTTGAAACTTTGTCACCAGGATACGCGGCAGTGCAGGCGCAGAAGCTTGCCGAGCGCCGCGAGGTACCGCTGCGTTCGGCGCAGTTGACGCCCGATGGCCGAACGCTCATCCTTGCCACCGATCCGATTTTCGAGCCGGTGCATTATTCACTGAGGCTACCGGGGCTGGCTCGGCCTGGAAATGCTGATTCGGAGCCGGCCGCGCTGACGCAGAAGCCGGCGATCGACCTCGATTTCGATCTTAGTGGTTGTGAAGCAACTTGGAGGTCGGCCGACGGCGAAATCATTTGGTCCGGCTGGCTGCCACATTTCGATCTCGCCGCAAGCCGGCAATTCACGTCGGACAGCGCGCCGCATGAGTTACTATGGGCAGCGCTGAAGGAGCCCGGCGAGCTCACCTTGCGCGGGAAGCTAGACCTGACCGACATGCTACGGCCGGCCGTGCAACCCGGTTCGGAGCTGGATTATGAGTATCCGCCAGAAACAGTGACGGTCAGCTTCGAGACTTCGTCGCCGAACGATACGCTGGAATTTGTTTCGACCGACAAATCGGAAGCACAAAGTGGTTCAACCGTTTCGCTGACCGTGGCGGCCGACGCGGAGAAGATCGTCCCCGTTACCATCCGGCTTGTAAGTCGTAGCGGCCGGCCGGCGCTCTCAGTGCACTGGACGACAAATGAGGATTCGCGCCCGCGGCCGCTCGCTCTCCGCCGGCTGCTTGTGGCTTGGGCGGCTTCAGAGGCGAGCAGCGATAGGGCGCTCGTCGACGTCCCGCTGCCGGAGCTCGAAGGCGGAAACTGGGCGCGCGGGTACCGTGAGTTTTTTGGCGAACAGGCAGCGTGCGGTAAGTGCCACACGATCTTCAATCGCGGCGGCACGATCGGGCCTGACCTGTCGAACCTTGTTCACCGGGACTACGCGTCCGTGCTTCGCGATATCACGCATCCAAGTTTTGCCATCAATCCGGACTATGTTTCGTACACGATCACGCTGCGAGACGGACGGGTCAAAAGCGGTGTGATTCATGAGTCGGCGGACACGCTCCGCGTCGGCGACTCGCAGGGAACGACCTTTGAGCTGGAGCGGGCCGATGTCGACGACATGCAGCCATCCGCCGTATCGATTATGCCGGAGGGAGTTCCGGTACAACTTGGCACCGAGCGGATGCGCGACCTGATGACTTTTTTGCTTATGCCGCCTCCGCAAATGCCGCGCGACTACGATGGGCCGCGGCCGCCGCCGCGCACACACGCCGAGGTCCAAGCAATGCTTGCCGGCGCGCCGCTACCTGAGGTGAAGGCAAGGCCGATTCGCGTGATGCTCATAGCCGGCCCCAAAGACCACGGCCCCGGCGAGCACGACTATCCGGCTTGGCAAATTGCTTGGCGTGAGCTGTTGTCGGCGGCCGAAGGCGTCGATGTCGTAACGGCTTGGGAGTGGCCGACGTCCGACGAATTGCAGCAGGCTGACGTGGCCGTGATCTATCAGCACGGCGACTGGAATCCGCAGCGTGCGGCGGACATAGACGCCTTTTTGGATCGTGGCGGCGGGATGGTCTACATTCACTGGGCTGTTGATGGTCGAGCGTTCGGCCGCGAACTGGCGGATCGCATTGGACTCGCGGCCGGCGACCCAATTGCATTTCGTCACGGCGATGTAACACTGGCGTTCAACCGCGAAACAAGCCACCCGATTATTCGCAATTTCAACAAGCTCACCCTGGTGGACGAAACGTACTGGAAACTATCCGGCGCGTTGCCGACGGGCCGCGTACTCGCGACGGCGGTGGAAGAGGGCCAGCCGCAGCCGCAGCTGTGGGCTGTGGAGCCGGGCAACGGCCGCGTTTTTGTTTCAATCCCCGGCCACTATTCGTGGACGTTCGACGATCCGCTATTTCGGCTGTTGCTTCTGCGGGGCATCGCTTGGACCGCTCGCGAACCGGTGGATCGCTTCAACGACCTTGTTTGGCCCGGAGCGAATCTAGAAAATTAAGGACCTATCCCAAAATTCCACATCGCCGTAGTGCGATGATGCCAAATTGACCCAGCGTCTTGCTGGCGACGCTGTTCCTCACCACGACAACGGATGTGAGGAATGTACCCAAAACGTTTGGCGGTGACCATCGACGGCTCGCCAAAGTACCCTTTGTCGAGACACAGATTTTTCCGCACGCGACTTCGGTCGCAGTCGAATGGCTGGTCGTTCAAGTTATTACCGCGCGTCGAAGCTTCGCTTGGGCCGCCTTGGCGCTGCTGCTGACCAACACGGCAACGTTGGCCGACGAGGCCAGGGACGTGGAGGCCCTTCAAAAGCTTGGGGCAACAATCGTCCGCGATGATAAACGGCTGAGCGAGAGTGTCACAGGGTCGCCGACAGGATCGACGCGCGACGACGATACTTAGCCATTGCGAGCCGCCGTTCAGGCATGTTGCGGCGCGAACGGCCCAATCGGCATTCAAAGGACCCCCGCCTGCCGTCCGGAAGGGAACGAGCTTTTCCGGACGCGGCGCGGTAGGATGGCGGCATGCGTTTTTCACTCCGCTGGTTGTTCGCGGTAACGACTTACGTCGCAATTCTGACAGCGGGCGTGGCGATCGGACAATCGTGGCCGCCCGGCCTTGGGGTGATGGTTCTGATTGCCATTCTGGTTTCGCTCATCCGCCAATGGCGAGGCCCAGAATCGCCAGAGGCAACGGCCTATTACCAGGCGCATCCCGAACAGCGGCCAGATTGACGTTGGCAATTGCTCGCATTCCAGAGCGAGTCGCTCTCGTTTAGCACAGCACGGCTCGCCACGAAAAACGTAGCTGCCTAACGAACATCGCAGAACGACGAACGAGCCGCGCGTGTTGGATTGCCGTCATTAATCAGGCGTCGGCAGTTGCGAATTCAGCTCTTTGCGCCGGGCCGTCAACGACTGCTCGATTTGCTCCATCAGCCGGTCGTCGAGCCGATACACGGTCAGGAAACCCACGCCGATCAACAGCGACACGGCTGGAATGACGCTGACCATCATGAGGATACCACGGCCCGTCGCCGCGGCTGCGAGCTCGGTCGCCGAGTAGCCAAACACCTCGAGCAGCGCGCCGTTCAGCCAGCCGCCGATGCCGAAGCCGAGCTTCAGGCCGATTATCAGCGAGGCAAATGCCAGTCCCGTGGAACGACGGCCCGTTTTCCACTCCGAGTAGTCGACGACGTCCGCCATCATCGCCCACAGGATCGGGATCGTGGGCCCGAACGAGAGTTGCAACGCAACCTGGAGCACCAACAGCAAGACGAAGGAGCCGGGCGGCAGGAGCGCAAATGCCGCCATGAACGCCGCCGACAGCAACAGGCACGCGCGAAACGTGGCAGGCTTCCCAAATCTCTTCGCAAGCGGCTTCGAAAGCAGCACGCCGACGATCACGCATGCCAGGCCGACGCCGTTGAACACGCCGAAATTGTCGAGGCGGCCGACCACGTTTTCGAGTCCGATATAGTAGGTGAAGTAATACAGCAGGCTGCCGCTGCGCAGCGCGAGTTGAACATAGATAACGACGGAAAGCCCGAATAGGGCGAGCCACGGGCCGTTGTGCAACAAGTCCGACAAGTCCTGCCGCACGGACGACCGTTGTCTGGAGGCGGCCTGGATCCGCTCCTTGGTAAAAGTAAAGGTCACGGCAAAGAGCATCGCGGCGATCAGGCCCCAAAGCGCCATCGTCAACTGAAAGCCCATCGCCAGATCGCCTTGGCCGAGCGTGCGAATGCAAGCGAGCGTCAAGACGTTCACTGCCAGCGCGGCCAACATCGCGCAGACAAATCGCCACGAAAGAAGGCTCGTCCGCTCGTGCGGGTCGCTCGTCATCACGCCCGACAGCGCGCAATAAGGGATGTTGTTGGCGGCGTAGACGATCATGAGGACGTTGTACGTGGCCAAGGCCCAAATGATTTTTCCGGTCGTACCCAGGGGGGGACTCGTGTAACAAAGCACGAGCAAGACCGCGAGCGGCACGGCGGTCCACAGGACCCAGGGTCGATAGCGGCCCCAGCGCGTGTTCGTTCGATCGGCGAGTGCGCCGACGATCGGGTCATTAAACGCATCGACGATGCGAGAGAAGAGAAGAATTTTTCCAGCGGTACCGGCCGCGATGCCCAAGACGTTCGTGTAGAAGAACATCAAGAAGGTGATCTGCGTCTGGAAGATCAGATTGGCGGCCGAATCGCCGAGACCGTAGGCCAGCTTCTCCTTGACCGAGAGTTTTTGCTGCGGTTCGGGCATTGGTCGATTGGCGGCAGGGCGAACGGCTTCGGCCGGGGGCGAGAGGGGGAAGGCCTCGCCGTACAGCGTAGCGAATCGCCTCGGGTTTGGGGCATTGGGACAACTGGGACGGAAGTCTACCACCAGTTTCAAAACCGTCGATGTTTGCGGCGCAGTGGCACAGGCCGCTGGCCTGTGCCACAGTTTTGCAGTTTTCCGCACCGGCTAGCAGCCGTCTCGGAGAAGGGGACAGTCCCATTTTGCTCCGAGGACTCCGCAAAATCGGGACAGTCCCCGTCGGTTTTGGAACCGGTTCTAGCCAGTTTTGGCTGCCGCGAATTGACAGGCTCGCCGGCGGCCATTATCTTGGAGGCTGAAACTGTTTCTCGCGAGATTCACCTGGCTGTGTACTTCCATGACCACCATTCGCAGGGTTGCCCAGAAGGCCGGGGTTTCGATCGCCACGGTTTCGCGAGTCGTCAACGGCAGCACCGGCGTGGCGCCCGACCTGCGGGATCGCGTGCTGGAGGCGGTCAGCCACTGTGGCTATGCCCCGACGGTCGGCCGGCGTTCGGCGGCCTCCATTGCGCTGGTCTACACGGGGCCGTTTTCGATCGGCTCGCCCTACGACGCGGCCTGCCTGGATGGAATCGTAAGTGCCATGCTGCAAAGCGATTTCGACCTGAAGATCACCCATTTGCGGCGCGATAAAAGTGCGAAGGAAACGTATTCGCAGTTTTTTTTCCGCAAGAGCATCCGGGGAGCCATCCTCCGCTCGACTTCGGCCGACCGCGACGTGGCTCGCATGATTGGCGACGAGGGATTCCCGGCCGTCGTCCTGGGCGACCGCTTCGACCACCCGCGGCTGACGTTTGCCTATAACGAGTCGCATTCGGCGAGTATTGAGGGCATCGAGCACTTGGTAGCTCTCGGCCACAAACGAATCGCATTTGCCGCGAACGACATCGACGACGGCGACCATCTCGACCGACTGGAGGCCTACCGTAAGACGCTGCGAGCCCACGGCCTGTACGATCGGCAGCTCGAGTTTCGGGTGCCAGCCCAACGACTGGATGGGGCTCAATTAATGCGAAAAATGATGAGTATTGGCAATCCGCCGACCTCCGTATTCATTGCCGATCCGCTCACGGCCTGCGGCGCGATCAATGAGGCCCAGAAACTGGGGCTGCGTGTGCCGGAGGAGATGTCGATTTTGGGCTTCGACGACAGCGACACGCGTTATTCGGTGGTGCCCACGATGACGGCCATCTGCCAGGACTCGCGCGAGCTCGGCCGGCTCGCCTACGAGTTGCTAGTTCCGCGGAGCGAAGACCAGAAAAACGGAAAGTTGGGGGGAGTCGGAAAGGCGTGGTTGGAAATCAATCACACCACGGCCAAGGCGCCCGCGCGGCCGGTGCGGATCATGCCAAACGGCGAGCGGGTTTCGTTGCAACCTTAGGCACGGCAACCAGTTCCCCCACCGCCGCCCTGGGAAGTATTGACAGAATTTGCGACAAGCCTGCGCGGTTGAATTATAATCGGGACAGCTTTTCCCAAAATGGCTGGGCAAAGTTGTTGACAAACGGAAGCAAGGCGTTTAAGCTGCGTGAAACAGTTCCGCAAAACTTTTCTTAGCGGCGAGCGGCAGAGATTCTCAGGCGTGATTTCTGGGCGACCTTTGGTCGCTTTTTAACGGGTGGAGAGGCGGCTTCGTTGTATCCTCAGTGGTCGACCCATTTTTCAGACTGTGGAGGGAGAGCTTATGAAGCGGACATCAATCGTTGTGTCGGTTGCGGTCACAGTGGCGCTGGCATCGGTGGGGGTTTCCCAATGTGCCGCCAACTTATTGGCAAATCCCGGATTTGAGATTCCGGACCTCGCCGGGGGCGACACTTTTGGCGCCACCGGCTGGAACGTATTCGGTGGCGGCACATTTACCATTGAGCAGGCACCGCACAGCGGCGAAAACGCCTTCAAAACTTTTGGCGTGACCAGTGGAGCCTTTCAAGACTTCGCCGCTTCGCCGGGACAACTCTGGCAGGGGAGCGCCTGGATTCTGAATCCCAGCTTCGACGCCATGGCGGGAGCGCAAATTGCGACCGCCAACATTGAATGGCGCGACGCCGTCGGAGATTTGATCACCTTTGTCGCAAGTGTGCCGCCGATTACCGCCGCCACTCCCCAAGGAGACACTGCCGGCGACTACACGTTGGTGAACGTGGCGGGTGTGGCACCGCCCGGTACGGCGACGGCGCGATTCGTATTGCTGACGGGCGCGTTTGGCGCCCCTGGCGGCGGCGCTCCGTTCTTTGACGATGCGTCGTTCGTGCTTGTTCCGGAACCGTGCGCAATGACTCTCGCCGGAATCGCCGGCATGATATTCGTGGCCCGGCGCCGACGGCGCTAGTCCTGCCGAATTTGTGGTTGCCGTGGAGGTAATCTCGAACAGCGTAAGGCGCCCGCGGCCTGACGGTGACGCTGTACGCGCGTAATGAGGTGTATGATGAACGGTGCAAGGCGGCGGTTGGGTTGGATGCTTTTGGCTGTCGTCGCGGTCGTCGTGGATGCCACGTCGGTGCCCGCGCAGCTTTTGTTGCGCGACGATTTCGACGGCACGGGCAACGTCGAGACGACCGTCTGGCGGTTGCCGTTCGGCGATTCGGAGGGGACATTTGTCGGGCGAACTCAATTCCGAGGCGACCCTGCCACCGATCTGCCGCAGCAGGGCATCTCCGAGCCACTGGCCAGCGATGGCTTGGTCATGGAGATCGACCTGGACACCTACTCGCCGATTGACCCGGGCAACCAGTTTCTCGGCACGGACGTACTCACGAAGCGCAACTTCGCCCGCGCCGGCGGCTTGACGTTTGAGGCCCGCATGCGGCTCAAGCCGACGACCACCGGCGGGTTGGTCAACGGGTTCTTTCTGTTCGATGTTACCGGCACCGTCCCGAATCCGGATCCTCCGCCGGCCACGTTGGACGTGCGCGATGAAATCGACTTCGAGCTGATCAGCAACCAGGCGACCGGGGCGGCCACGCAGGACCCGTTCACGAACTATTGGAACGACGAGCCGTTCTCCGACCCGGGCGACGGCCAGTTCGTAAACGTTGCCAGCTTGGACCTGACGCAGTTTCAGGATTACAAGGTCGAGTGGACGCCGCAGTCGATGAAATGGTACGTGAATAATCAATTGGTGCGCACACAGTCGACCAATGTGCCGGACGACCCGATGAAGCTGCACTTCAACCTGTGGGCGCCCGATAGCAGCTTTGCCGACGCCTTCAACGCGGCGTTGCAGCCGGCCGCCACGGCAGGAGCGAATCAAACTTATTCCGTCCAGGTCGATCACGTCGAAGTGAATCGCATCAATACAACCGCCAGCGCCAACTTGCTCACCGACCCGAGCTTTGAGGAGACAACGCCGGTCCAACTTACTGAGACGACACCTTTTGCAACGGATACCTGGTTCGCCTTTAATAACGCCTTGGTCGAAATAGACGACATCGGAGGCACGGATCCGACAATACCCGACATGGCCCCGGATGGCGTCTTCATGCTCAAGACCTATGGCCCGTTTTTGGGCGGGCCGAACGCGTCCGGCGCGTTCCAAAACGTCGTCGCCCAGCCGGGCGAGGAATTCGAGGCCCGCGTAATGGCGCAAACCACGAGCGGCGACAGCATCCTGGGAACGGCTAATTTTAACACGCTGCAGATTTCTTTCTTGGATGCAACTGGCACCGCTATCGAAAGCGCGCCGTTCGTGCCGGTGAACGGCGGCGTTTTTCCCCTTCTCGACGGCCGCGACCCGAATATGCCGGAAGATACGTGGGTCGAAGGCGTGGCGAACGCCATCGCTCCGGCCGGCACCGCCTACGCCCGTGTCAGCCTGTTTTTCATCCAATTGATGAACGAAGGCGGCGCCTCGTGGTTCGACGACGTATCGCTCGTGCGGTTGATTCCCGACATCGTAGCCCTGGCCGGCGATCACAACCAGGACGGCGTGGTGGATGCGGCGGACTATGCGTTGTGGCGAAGTGATCCCAGCTCCTACGACAACGCGCAAGGGTACACGGATTGGGTCAGTAATTTCGGCCAGACGTCGGGTTCCGGCGCGGCAGGCGACTTGGGCGGCGGCGCGGCGGTGCCGGAGCCGGCGACGTGCCTATCGGCATTGGTAGCGCTGTTTGGCGCACTAGGATTTCGAGGCCGCCGAAATTGGTAGCACAGCCAGTTGCCGATGCTGCGGCCGATAGCTCAGGAACAGTCATGTCAATTCGAGCTCGCAGTGGTAAGACGGCGTTTACGCTGGTCGAGCTACTCGTGGTGATCGCCATCATTGGAATCTTGGTGGCGCTGCTGTTGCCGGCGATCCAAGCGGCGCGCGAGGCGGCCAGGCGAGCCTCCTGCACCAACAGCCTCAAGAATCTCGGCATCGGCGTGCTGAATCACCACGATGTGAAGAAGCATTTTCCGATAAGCATGGGCTTTGGTCCCGACTCCGGCGAGGCGATCGGCAGGGAGCAGCCCAGTGTCGGTTGGATTGT
>CAZHIV010000232.1:0-4111 GCA_964532675.1 uncultured Planctomycetaceae bacterium | reverse complement strand
GCTCGCCTCGCTCTTCGGCGAGGGGTTGGAGGACAAGCTCGACGAGGACCTGCGACAGTTCAAGCAAGTCATGGAAACAGGAATGGCGCCCGCGCCCGGGGTGGCGCCGCCTGCATCGGGGCTGCAGGGGCAGTACACCTGACGAGGGCCAAGTTGGGGTGACACGCCCAGAGGCTCGGCGATGGGCGTGGTTACTAACGCGTAATCACGCCCTTCGAAGACTCGGGGCGTGCCACCCATCATCGAAGGTCGAGCTAGGGCGTGGCCGCAGCCACCCTTTGTGAAGATTGCGCTAACCGCAAATGAGGGTTCTGATTCTTAGGGAGATCGACGCCGTAGCCGCTCGCCCGGCCGTCCGATATCCTTGAATAGAACAGGGATGCGGGGGCAGAATCGCACATCGGGCCGGTCCTTGTACGTGAAAATCTTCTACGGCATCTGCGGCGAGGGCATGGGTCATGCAGGTCGCTCGATTGCTTTGATCGAACGGCTCGTTTCGCTGGGGCACGAGGTTACGATCTTCACTTTCGCGGATGCGTTTCAACTGCTGGACCGCTCCGGATACCAGCCGCATCGCATCGAAGGCCTTCAATTCGGCACGACGGCGCGCGGCGGCGTCAGCGCACTGGGCACGCTGCGGAACGTGGTCGAGTATTTCAAGCGGCGCCACGTGTCGCTCGACCTCATCAAGCAACTCGCGTTAACGGCACGGCCGGATCTGTTCATCACCGACTTCGAGCCGCTCACCGCGCTGGCCGCCTCGTCGCTTGGCATCCCCTGCGCCAGCGTCGACAACCAGCACAAGTTTTGTGCCCCGCTCGGCAAGGATTTCCCGTTGTCATTGCGGATCTACGGTCGCCTGGCGGGCGCGTTTGTCCGCCGCTGGATCAAGCAGCCGCAGCCGTGCATCGTGGCCGTGTTTCACCCGTGCCCGGTGAGCCCTGTTTATCAACGAGTCAACACGTTGCTGCGCGATCGCCTGGCGGCGTTGAAGCCGACCGCGGGCGACCACGTGCTGCTGTACGGTCGCGGCGAATTGGGAAAACGGATGGCTCGCATCGCCGGCACGGTCCCCGAGCGCTTCATCGCCTACGGCTGCAACGGTCAGCCGGCCGACAACATCGAACACAAGCAGATCAGCTACGACGAGTTCGCCGCCGACCTGGCTTCCTGCAAGGCGGTGGTCTCGACCGGGGGGCAGCAATTGATCGGCGAGGCCAGTTACTTCGGCAAGCCGCTGCTGGTGGTGCCGATTCCCAAGCAGCACGAGCAGGAGATCAACGCCCGCTACGTGCGCCAAGAGCGGATCGGCGACTTCTGCCCGATCGGCCGGCTCTCGGCCGATCGAATTCGCGAGTTCTTGGGCCGGAGCTTTCTGGCAAAACCGCCCGCCAACGGCGTGGATCAGACGCTCGAACTGTTAGGGATCAGCTATGGATGAGAGCCTGCGCAGACGCGTGCGGAGCATCTTTATCTCCGACGTACACCTGGGTTGCCGGCACAGCAAGGCCGACTTCCTGTTGTCGTTCCTCAAGCAGCACACCTGCGATTACCTGTACCTGGTCGGCGACATCATCGACGGCTGGAAGCTGCACCGCGGCTTCCACTGGAACGACACGTACACGCTGGTGATTCGCCGCATTTTCGGCATGGTCAAGCACGGCACGGTGGTCCGCTACGTGGCCGGCAACCACGACGAGTTCCTGCGCGGTTACATGGAGGAGCTGCAAACCGCGCTCACCGGCCATATCGAAATCGGCGATGAATTCCTCCACCACACCGCCGACGGCCGGCGGCTGCTGGTGCTGCACGGCGACAAGTTCGACGGCGTTTCGCTCAACATGCCCTGGCTGGCCTGCCTGGGCGATCGGGCCTATTCGCTGCTTCTGCTGCTGAATTCGGCCATCAACTGGGGCCGCCGCAAGCTCGGGCTGAAATACAAGTCCTACAGCCTCGTGATGAAGCAGAACGTCAAGCGGGCCGTGAACTACATCAACAATTTCGAAGACCTCATGGCCGTTCACACTCGCAAGCGCGAGTGCGAGGGCATCGTCTGCGGCCACATCCACACGCCGGCCGTCAAGTGGCACGACGAGCTGACCTACTACAACTGCGGCGACTGGGTGGAAAGCTGCACGGCGCTTTTGGAATACGACGACGGCCGCATCGAGCTCGTGCGATACCACGAATCGTTTGAGGAAATGGCCGAACCTGTCAAAGCCACCGCGGCGTGACTTTCCCCCCTCTCCCTCCGGGAGGGAGCGTTATGCATAAGCTGGCAAGAGGGATTTGTCCCGAAGGGACATCAGACAATAGCCCAGCATTTCAATGCTGGGTTCTGATGCAAATTTGGTCAACGAAAGTCCCGTAGGGACGATCGATCGGCCTCGCATGCGAGTCGATTCCGGCCGTCCCTACGGGACTTGAAGAAAAACGTTTGCAATAACCGCAGCACTAAAGTGCTGGGCTACTTTCGACCGGTCCCTACGGGACGGCTATCGCGGTTCATCTCGGGCTGCCCGGTTCGGAGCGCCGGCCCGGACCGGTGGGCGTAGCCCAGCGGCTGTTGGCGTCGACGCTCGAGAGGCTGAACGTGGGATTCTCGACTTCGGGCTCGGACAGCGTTAGCTCGTCGCAGTCGAGGCTTCGCACCTGCGTCTCCACGGGGACAAGCTCGTCGATCTGGTCGTCGGCCGCGGTCACGTAGAGCTGCTCGAACTTCCGCGCCTTCGGCATGACGCGCGACTCGAACGACCCCACCGCCCCGTTGTATGCCTTGACCGAGCGATTCAAGCCGTCGCCGACGCTGGCGATGTGCCCGCAGAACACGGCCAGCCGCTTGTAAAGGTCCTTGCCGAGGTCGCAGATTTCCTTGGCGTGCTCGGTCAGCGCCTCCTGCTTCCAGCCATGGGCGACGGCCAACAGGAGCGAGATCAGGTTGCAGGGGCCGGCCAGGATCACGCGTTGGCGAAACGCGCTCTCCAGCAGCTCGTGATCGAGCTTCAGCGCTTCGCTGTAAACCGCTTCGGTGGGCAGGTAGAGCACGACGAATTCGGGCGAGCCGTCGAGGCTTTGATGGTACGACTTGCTGCTGAGCTGCCGGATCCGCTCGCGGACGTGGCCGGCAAACTCTTTGGCTTTGAGCTGCCTGGTATCGTCGTCCGTCGCCTCGGCGGCCTCGAGGAACGCGCGGATGGGAGCCTTGGCGTCGATCGCCAGGTGCTTGCCGCCGGGCAGGTGCACGACCACGTCTGGCCGCAGCTGCGCATCGCCGTCGTTGAGGACCAGTTGCTTGGTGAAGTCGCGGCCTTCGGACATGCCGGCCACCTCCAGCACGCGCGCCAGGTGCATCTCGCCCCATTGGCCGCGGACCTCCGGCTTCTGCAGCGCTTTGACGAGCTTCGAGGCCTCGACGCCCACGCGAGAAGCCGACTCGTTGACCACCGCGATCTTCGTGTTGATCTCGCTGAGGATGGTCTTCACCGGCTTCGACAGTTGATCGAATTTCTCGTTGTTCTTCTCCAGCGCGCTCGCGGCCAGGGCGGTGAACGCGTCTTTGAATTGCTTTTCCGCCTCGCTCAACAGCTTGATCTTCTCGTCGATCTTCTCGCGCTCGTTTTCGAGACTGGTTTGCAGCACGGCCTGCTGCTCGCGGAGCCGGCTGTTTTCCTGGTCGCGCTCGGCAAGGCGCGCCTCTCTCTGAGAAACCACGGCCTGCAGCTCTCCGATTCGCGTGTCCTTGGCGACGGCGCGCTCCTCGGCGACATGCACTCTCGCCAGCGCGATGCTGCGCTCCTGCTGGCGGGCATCCTCGACGCGGCGACGCGCGAGGAGCCAAAGAATCCCCCCGCCGGCCGCGAAACCTACCAGGAACATGACAACGGGCAGGATCGTGTTCATGGTCTCCTCCTTAACGCGGTCGAGGCCGCGCGATTCGCTTCCAGGTAAGCTGCGGCAGATTGCTGTACATGCGTACTATCGCAAGTACCGCCCATCGTGGCAAGCAGCGGTGTAAAGATATACGAGGCTGTCGGTAATATTGCTGTAGGGAACGGCCTCTGTGCCGTTCCGTCGCCCCACCGTGCGACGCGGAACGCCGCGGAGGGCGTTC